>JALHLM010000343.1 GCA_022844585.1 Pirellulales bacterium
GCGATGAGAGCAGCGTGAACTGCTCGGCTCGATACGGCCCGGCGGCGTGGGGCATGAGCGTGCGCTCGTCCCACTCCAGCAGATAAGCGACGGAATCCAGCAGCGCAGCTTCGCGCGCATGCTGGCACAGCAATTCGAACGTTTCTGGGGCGGCCATGCGTTTTGCCAATCACTCCATGCCGAGACGTTGCTCGATTTCGCGAGCCCGATCACTCATCCCGAACGTCGCCCCCTTTTCCCGCCGAGCGCTCGCCATTTCCCCAGGCGTTAAGCTGGGCAATTGCGTGTAACGTTCGTCTTCGTGCGGCTTTTTACTGCCAAACGGGAAAGGAAGCGTGGGAACCTGCGATTGTCGGCAACCGGCCAGCGCGATGCAACTGGCCGCCGCGCAGACGAGCGCAACGGACCGTGGGCCAACTGAGAATCGGACGAAGCAACGCGGAAGTAACATGGCGGCCGGAGTGTGGCAAATGCCAGCGACGTGGTCCAGATCAATAGGACGGACCCTCCATCAACGGCGCCATCGACCGATCATGCTCGCAGCGCGCACGTCTACCTAAGCCCAGGGAAGGCCCTCGAAGTCGTCTCCATTGGCAAACTCTATGGTGGCCTTCCCTGGGAGTTTTGCAGAGTTTGCGCCGTTAATGAGTCGGACATTTATCCGCCACCATGCGCAACACCCTGGCACGGTTATGCGCGTAGCTTCTACACGCGTGCGGCGGATGTCCCACGCGCCGCCCTCGCTATTAGCACTGGTTCACGAGACGGAAGCCCAAACGCCGGGCGAGTTTAAGCTTCGCCAATCGTTGCAAATCGCATTTTGCGCGGATTCGGACCGAACTTTGCACTTATCATTGGCAAATCATAATCGCCGCAGCAGGCAAGTGCAGGCAAAAAAGCAATACGGAGTGTTTCGCGATGTCCCCAGTTAGTCGTTCCAACCCCGCCGAGCGCGATCGAGAAATCGAACATCAAGTGCGCACGGCCCTGGCCTCCCGTCATATTCCTTCATTGCGACGGCTGACGGTTTCCTCGGTCGAGGGGGACGTGAAGGTGTTGGGCAACGTCCGTTCGTTCTACGAGAAGCAGCTCGTCAATCAATGCTGCCAAGGCGTCGTGGGCGTGGGCTGCATCGACAACGCCGTCGACGTCGACGACCTGGCGCGCCGCAATCCGGCAATTGCCTAAAGCCCGCAGTTTGACAGGTGACGACTACTCATCGTCATCGTCGTAGCGCGACGATTCCCGATCGCGACGCCGCTGACCTTCCTTGCGCCCGACGTACGTTTCCGCGGTGCGAACCAATTCCCGCGGGGATTCTTCTTCCTCTTCCGGCTCGTCGTGCTCTTCTGCGCGATCATACTCGCGCGAAGACTCGACTGCATCTTCCGCCGGCTGCGTGTCGAGATCGCGCAGGAGCTCCAAGTAGCGATTGCGGAAATCGAGGACCAGCCAGCCGAAATAGCCGTTCAGGCCGCCAGAAACGATCAGCCCCAGTACCAACAACGTCCAGCGGAGCTTCGACCGGGTCCAAGTCTCCGGTTCGTTGGCCTTGGCTACTGATTCCTCCTCGTCAGCATTCGGGCCCACCTCATCCCCGTCTGTACTGGGCTTCTTGGTGTCGACAGCCTTGGTGCCGTCATCCGTTGGCGGGGCGGGGAGATCCGTGATAATTCGCCGTGAGCCGCGAGCGCCATTGAGAAGATTGTCGTCTTCAAAGGTCTCGTTGCTCGTTTCCGCCTGGGCTTTTGTACTGTCCTTTTCGTTCGACGAGCGTTCCGGGAGGCTGAATCCGCTAAAGGGCTGTGTGCGCGGTGCTTGGACGGCGTTAGCGGTCGACTCGGTGGCGCGCCACTTTTGCTCAGTGCCCGTGGGCGGCATTTGTACGCCTGAGCCCTCGTTTCGCCGTGGGGCCGCCGCGTCGCCGACGGGTTGCTTGAAACTAGTCCGTGCCTCCGGCGGCAAATCGACGCCCTGGTTCGCCAGCGGGCCAGTGCCGATCACGATCTTGTACGAACGAATTGCCCCCGTATCGCTCGGCAAATCGCTGCCGACCTCCCCGCCCGCGCGCAGGGCGTCGAGCTGTTCAGGCGGAATCTGGATGATGAACTCGTAACCGCCCGAGTCCAGCGGCGTCCAGCCGGTATCAACGCCGACCGCGGCGGCGGCCAGTAGGAGGAGGGTCGTCGGGGCCATCGGGTTTCTCCCCACTTGCGCCGGCGGCGGCCTCGCTACCCAAGGCCTTCAGCTCGGCGTGGAACATGTTCAGCACGGCTTGCAAGAATGAGACTACCATCGGACCCACGAAGATGCCAATCGGTCCTAGGGCCTGGACCCCGCCGATAATGCTCAACAATGCTAGCAACGGGTGCAATTTCGACTGCCCGTGCAGCACCATCGGCTTGATCAGATTGTCGATCATCGAGACGACCAACAACCCGTACAGCGCCAAACAGACGCCGGCCACGGGCCGTCCGGAAAACGCCAGGTAGAGCGAGCACGGAATCCAAACCGACGCCGCGCCGACAAAGGGAATCATCGCCAGCAGCGTGGTCAACACGCACAGCAAGAACAGCGAATCGAGCCCGGCAATCCAATAACCGATGGTCGCCAACGCGCCCTGCACGACGGCGGCCACCACGATCGCCATCACCACGGCGCGGCTGATTTTCTCGAATTCGGCCAGCATCTGCTGCCCGTAGCGGTTCTCCAGCGGCGAGATGCTCATGACCGCCGCGACCATCGCCGGGCCGTCGGCCAGGAAGTAATAGAGCGAGATCACCATCACAAACAGGCCGAGGATCAGCTTGCCGAGCGCCCCGGAAACGTACTGCCCCGTACTCAGCGCCAGCGAGCCCATGCCCAACTGTTCGAGCGCCGAGGTGCGAAAGTCATCCAGTTGCTCGCGGCTGGGATTGGCCTGCGCGATCAGCCACGCCCGGGCGGTGCCGATGGCCACGGCGTCGTTTTCGGGGTCCTGATCATGATTCAGCTTTTCGACCCGGACTTCATCCAGCCGGCGAATGAGGGTTGGCCGCAAGAGGGCGTAGGTGCGCTGGAATTGCCGAAAGCGCTCGGTGAATCCCAATTCCTCCAACTCGGCCAACTCAGGGGGCTTACCTGCTTGTCCCTGCTCGAAATGGAGCTGCTCTACCTGTGGGAACAGACCTTGTAAATCGGCGTCATGGACGCCGGCGGCGGGCGGCGCATTCGCGGTGATGGCGCGATCGATCTCGGTCAGCTCGACGCTAATCCCATCGGCCGCGTC
Organism: Pirellulales bacterium; assembly: GCA_022844585.1. Classification (GTDB taxonomy): domain Bacteria; phylum Planctomycetota; class Planctomycetia; order Pirellulales; family JALHLM01; genus JALHLM01. The sequence continues at coordinate 3,269 of JALHLM010000343.1, forward strand.
ATTCCAATGTTCTGTCGGCTCCAGCCCGCGCAACACGCGCGTCAACTGGCCGATGTGATTCTCCAGTTCGTCCAGTTCCGGCGGGAGCGAGAGTCCCAACTCGTCGCGGAACTTGTCGACGCGGGTTTCGAAATTGCCCTGCTGGCGGTTGCCGGCGATGAACTCGAACAGGTCGGTGGCGGCCAGAATCGTGGTCGTAATCAACGGCGCGAGCACGATCAGCATGATCACGGCCGTGGTGACGATCGACGCCAGCCGGTTGCGGCCGTTAAAGCGATCGAAGAACCAGCGGTGCATCGGCCGGAACACGACGACCATCACGATCGCCAGAAACATGGGCAGCAGAAAGCTGGCCATCACCTGAAAGACGAGTGCGCTGACCAGGATCACGATCCCAATCAACGCCACAAACGAAACCACGCGCGTCATCGTGCTTCCTGCCCTCGGCACTCACGGATCGGCCAGCAACCGCCGCGCAACAACGCGGCGCAAGTCCATTCGCCAACCCGGTGCCGAAATTGTAACGCTCCCGGGGGGAGTTACCCAGACGAATGCTGGAAACCACCCGCGGAAAGCCGCGCCTAAGACAAAACAACCTCCGCGCAGGAGGATTGTGCGACGGCGTCCGAACCTTTCCGCACAAGGGCCTGTCCCTTCGTCATTCAAACATTCGGATTTCCTTCGTCATTCGGATTTCGACCTTCGACATTCGCCCCACTGCCCCTTGAGAAGTCGCCGAACTCCGTTATGATTTTAGGTCCGTCGCGCTTTTTTGCCGCGACCGCGCCTCCTTAGCTCAATCGGTTAGAGCATCTGACTCTTAATCAGAGGGTTCAAGGTTCGAGTCCTTGAGGGGGCACTGAACAAGATTGCAGTACATCGCAGGATGCAGCAAACCCCGGCAAAACCGGGGTTTTTTGTTGGATGTGCGCGGCGAGTTGCGATTCCTTGCCGCTGACTGCGCGTGTTTGCTGTGCCGGATTCTGCGCCGCGCCGTCGACGTCGATCGCCAACCGGAAATGATCGTCCGTCACCTGTAGGTAATGCTTGGCCGCGACGGCCGCACTGTTGCCAATCCACGCTGTGACGACGTGCATCGGGTAGGACTCCGCCAACTCGGTTTGCCGCGTCGCTCGGAGATTGTGGAAGAGCTTCGGCCAAGGTTTGAGGCCGGCACGCCGGATGATCCGCTCCAGTTGCGTACGCAAATTGGCATTGGCCCCACGGTAGCGCGTGATGACGAATTCCTCGCCGTCCCCCGCTTCCTGCCACACTTCGTCGAGATACCGCCGAAGCTCGGGGAACAAAGGGGTGATGCGTGATTCCCCGCCCGCATGGTGCTCCGTCTTGGGACTGTGAACTGTCAGCCGGCCATTCGCCCAGTCGACGTCGCCCCATCGCAATCCCAGGTGTTCACTCGGGCAGCGCAATCCGCCAAACCGGGAAAGCGCGAAAAGCAATCGCCATTGGGCATCTGGGCATACCGCCAGCACTTTTTCCGTCTCGGACAACGAGATGAAATAGTCGCGCTGCCGATTCGCCAGAGCGACGCAACCCTTCATATCGGCAAAGGGGTTTTCCTGAATCAGCCGCTTGCGAAGCGCCGCCCGAAAGAACTGTTTCGCGCGCCCGCACATTCGGCGTACCGTATTATCGCCCAGCCGCTCGGCGAGGCTGCGCCGAAAGTCGTCCGCATCACCGGGCGAAATATCGACCAATGCTGTGTCCGCCCCGAATTACGCGACCATGTGGCGCCGCGCATCATTCAAATGGCGGACGGTCAACGCCTTTAAATCAGTCCGCCCGGCGATGTAAGCAGTCAGGAACACATCGAGCGAGGCGATCGACTTTGACTCCGGTTTCGCAATCAACCCAACTCGCGCCAGCTTGTCCGCCAAGCGTTCGTCCAGTTCCGCGATCCACCGCGCCGTGTCCGCGGCGACCGCGTTGCCAGTCAGGTTGGCAACGAGCAATTGCTCGATGCGCAGCTTCACCGCTTCGGCATCACGTTGCGACACCTTGCCCAGCCGCACGGTCATCCGCCGGCCGTCCGGTCCCACGAACAGAATCCGGCGTTGGCCGCCAGGATCGCGCGCAATGCTCGCCATGGTTCACTTGCCTTTCTTTTCGGGATTGCGGCCCAGGTGAATGGTCAGTTGCAGGTATTCGCCCAGGGCGTTTAAGCCTTCCATCGAAAGGCCGCGATGCCCATTGTAGAACTGGGCCAAAGCACTCTCGCTCATGCCGGTTTCTTTGGCGATCCGGTAGCGGGTAACCCCGGAATCGTCGATCGCCTGCCGCAACTGATCGGTCAGCAAGGTCGATCGCTTCGATTTTGATTGCTTGCGTGGCATGCGTGGAATTGTACCGACTACTGTCCGCTTCGTACAGCTTCCGGGCCGTACCAAACTGGGAAATCGAGGAATCACTCGTGGGATCCACTCGCAGCTCGCCCGCTTCGACGGCAGCGACTTCAGCGGCGCTCGGTTCCACGAATGACCACAGTGCTCTGGGATCCCCCGCTTCTCGTCGCGTCCGCTTCAGCGCGCCGGGGCGGTCAACGGCGGTCTCTCTTACAGAGACCGCCTTACCGCCCCGGCGGTCTGACGGTAATCGACCGCCGGTAATACCACCGGTTTCCGTCGAATCACCGACAAGATTAGTCGCCATTTCCTGTCTCCGGTTTGAGCGCGAATCCAGACTCGGCGCGCCCGTTTTTTGTTATCTCGACTTGAACGACAGCCGCATCGACACGCAGCGCCGCGACGATCCGGTCGAGACGTGCTTTGGAAATCCCCGTGTGCTCGTGGATCGCCCGTTTCGTGTCACCGTCCCTGCGTTTGGCAAGGTAGCGACAGACCTCTCTCTTGCCCTCGTCTAAGTCGGCGGCGGCTTTTTTTTCCGCTTCTCTGCCCGGGCCGCGGCCCGCTGTTCGCGATCGTCGCCATGCACTTCGTCCGGAAGGCTGATTGAGATTTCAAATGCGCGGGCTGAACCAGGCGCATACGTTCCTTCGCGTACATCGACCGCCCACAACGAGCTATGTCCGGCGAACTGCGATACCCCAGGACTTTCGGACAGCGGCGGGGGGCGGATAATGCTCTCCACAGGAGGTCCGAAGGATGGGTATCACGAAGCAGGATGTGAAGGCCGAAAGCGGGGCGACGCCGCGGCGTAGCGAAGCGTTTAAGCGGGACGCGGTGCGGCTGGTGACCGAGGAAGGTTACACGGTCACGGCCGCCGCTCAGGCCGTGGGAGTGAGCGAGCAATCGCTGCGGACGTGGCGCAAGAAGTTTGGTCCGCCGCCGAAAGCGTGCGGCGAGGATGCCACGCCGGAAGAACTTCGCGCGGAAGTTCAACGGCTCAAGCGCGAGCTGCGGCGCGCGGAGCTGGAGCGCGAGATCTTAAAAAAAGTTGCGCCAAGCGAAGCTTGGGGAAGGAGGACGTCTCATGGCAGCATGAGCTGAAACCTTCCGTTGGAACCCGGTGGTGGAAATCCACCCGGCAAAGCCTAGCCAGCAGCCGG
>JALHLM010000344.1 GCA_022844585.1 Pirellulales bacterium
TAGAGGCAGTTTTCCTTGCCCACGTCGAGCGAAAACTGCCGGATCGCTTCCAGAAACGGCTGGCTTTCGATATCGCCGACGGTGCCGCCGATCTCGGTGATCACCACGTCGACCTGCTCGTCGGCCAGCTTGTGGATCACCGACTTGATTTCGTTGGTGATGTGCGGGATCACCTGCACGGTCTTGCCGAGAAACTCGCCGCGCCGCTCCTTGTTGATCACCGACAGGTAAATCTGCCCGGTCGTGTAATTCGAGTCGCGGGTCAGTGGGCTGTTGGTGAACCGCTCGTAGTGTCCCAGGTCGAGATCCGTTTCGCTGCCGTCGTCCAGCACGTAAACTTCGCCGTGCTGGTAGGGACTCATCGTGCCGGGATCGACGTTGATGTACGGATCGAGCTTCTGCATCCGCACGCGCAGCCCGCGGCGTTCCAGCAGCATGCCGATCGAGGCGCTCGTCAGCCCTTTTCCGAGGGAACTTACCACGCCGCCGGTCACGAAGATGTGTTTGGTCATAGGGGTTTCGCGCTGGCATCCTGTCGGGCGAAAGGGGATCAGTTCGGGACGCTATCATGCTACCATGCCACCGCCCCGGGTTTGTAGCCCCGCCGGTGATGCCCGGTTTTCACCACGGAGGCACGGAGAACACGGAGGGGGGAGCGGAAGAAGGTGTAGGGCGTGGTGCGCCTCCGGAATAATTGGGGTGAGAATTGCGGCGATGCGCATGATCGCCGAGAATTGACCGGATGAGTTCGACGGATTCCCAACCTAAGCAAGTTGTGCGGCGGCACGCGCGCCGTTGGCGCTGGCGCCCGCAGTTTGGATTGCGGACGCTGTTGGTGGGAAGTTTGATGATTGGGGTGGTGCTCGCCAAACTTCCGAAGGCGGCTCTCGATGCGAGTCAACAACGCGAGGTCATTGAAAAGGTCGCCCTGCTTGGCGGTTCTGTGCAAATTACGGTGAACGACTCCCATTGGGCTAGGAATTTCCGCGAGTGGCTTGGAAGTGAATACTTTGACACCATTGAACAAGTCAACCTGAACTCGACCGGCGCGACCGACGAGGACGTCATTGCGATTCTGCAAGTGACCGATCTGACGTCGCTCAATTTAAGCGGAACGCAAGTCACTGACGCGGTATTACCAAAACTCGCGGACGAAACGCGACTCGAGGAACTCGGCTTGAGACGGACGGGCGTGACCGATGACGGACTCGAGCATCTTGTGCGGATGGCCTCGCTCAAACATCTGCGTTTGAGCGGACCGGAGATTACCGACAGAGGACTGGCCGTCATCGCCAAGATCAAAAACCTTAAGGTGCTTGTCCTCGGCAGAACTCGCATAACGGCTTCCGGGTTAGCGGTGCTACGTGGCCACTCGCGATTGACTGAGTTGCGGCTGCTGAACGCTGTTTTTTCCGGCCCCGGGCTGTTCGTCCTTGCGGAATTGCCGGAGTTGCGAATATTGGATCTCGATTTTGCGTCGTTCAACGTGGCTGACATGGCGCAATTGGCGACGCTACATCAGGTCGAGGAGTTCTCGTTTGCCGGCGGTAGCCTCACGGACGAAGACATATTGCAATTTGCGGCAATTCGCCCGCGAACATCATTGACGCTTCATCTACCAAATGCAGAGCAGTTGACGAAGGCAGGACTCCTCCACCTGAAAACCGTACCAAATCTTCACGTCGTGACACTTTATAATGATCGATTGAGCGACAGCGACTTTGACGAACTGCGCAAAGAATTACCCTTCTGCACGATCAATCGATAAAGATCAAACAGAATGTGCTTGATTGAAACGGGACGGCTGACATTGCCTACTAGTCGGCCGCACACAACTCCGCCGACAGCGTCTCGCGCAAAATATCTCGAATTGCTTGCCGATCCGCGATGGACAATCCCTTGAATTCGTCCGACGTCGGAGACCCGTCGAGCGTGGCCCAAAGCTTCGCAAAGAACACCGTCTTAAGCGCCTCCGGCATCTCCGTCACGCCGCGCGAGTAGATCAAATAGCTGCACGGGTACTTGAACAACCGCCGTTCGAGGTCCAGTTCGCGGAGCGACCTGCCTTGCGGATCGCGCGGGCCGCGTTGGCTGAATTCCTGGGCGAAACCGCTCGTGCCTTCGATCTTTTCGCCGAGCGGGGCTTCGCCGTCCAGGAGCATCACTTTGAGCAAGCCTTCGGCAGCGTTGTTGATACGGCGTTGCGTGCTTTCAGATTGAAAATCGGCGGGGCGATCGAGCGCCTGGTTCATCGCGTCGGCGTCGCGGAGCGCGTAGCGCGTTTGATAGACCGCTTGCGCGAGCTGATTCTGCACCGTCGTCTGATGTTCGAGCACCATCAGTGCGACGATATCGCTATGCGGCGTCAGGTACCGGCTCGTATCGAAGCGATCCTCGAGCGACGTGACGTTCGCGCCCGGCTCGCGATTCAGTTCCTCGACCTTCATCGCTTCGGAAAACCATTGATTGCCGAAATGCCGCAGTTGGCCGTGCCGGCCGGTGACGTACCAGCCGCCCCAGCGCTCCTTAAGCGGACTGCGGTGGTCGGTCAGAAATGAGCCGTTGCGCAGAATGGGATGCCCCGAAATGTCCGGGTACACGCTGCGCACGATATGCCCCGGCGCGCCATGCGTGAGCGACGAGGCGTGGCACTGCGTGCATTCGTGGTTCTGCCGCAAGAACTCCGGCCTGCCGAAGCCGGATTGATCGACGGTGTAGAAGATCGGCCCCAGTTGTGGATCGTAGGCGGTCACTTCCAGAAGGCTGCTTCCTTGCACCCAGCCGACATACACGTCGTCGGAGAAATAGAGCGCTCGCGGCGTCTTCGGCGAAATCCGCTCGCTCTGAAAACTGGTCTTCGTGAACACCAAGACCTGCGAGGAGACGGGAATCTCCCAGGCTTCCAACAGCGCCTTCAACACGCCCTGCCGGCCTTCGCGTTGAAGCGACGCATCATCGTGCGACAATCGCTCGATCAACCGCGAAACTGGCTGGTCCGTCGGCGCGGTCGCATAATGGATGGGCGCGCCTTCGAAGTCGTATTGCGCGCGGGCCGCGCGGGTTCCAACCGCCGCGAGTAGCGCGGCCGCCACCACCGAGTAAGCAATCGGCTGGGAGTACATTGAAAACTTGGGGGAGTGGGAAGTTTTCAGTGTGCAGTCACGGTGATATCCGGCGCGAGCGGTTTGGACTCGCGCCGGATTTCGAATGCCATGTGTGAAACTATACCGAAACGGCGATGCGTTCAGCGCCGTTACCCGCGTGCGCCGCTTTCGGGGCCGCCTGGTAGTGGCGATTGATCAAGTCATTTTGCACCCAGAGCAACTTGCTAAAGGCGCGAATCGTGCGCGTTTCGTCTTCGCGGCTAAGACCGAGGCTGAAGATCGTCGCGTTCAACGCATCCGCCACGAAGCCCAGCAGCGCGTTCATCTGCACGAGCGGGACATTGATCGCCTGGCTCCCTTGGCCCGGCGTGTGCATCTTGCCGACCAGGTCGAGGTAGCCGACCATCGCGTCGTCATATGCGCCGGTGACCAACTTGACCAGGTAGCGTTGCAAATGGGCTTTGCGAAACTGAATCTGTTCGTGGTCCATCGTCAGGGCTTCGACGCTCGTCGGAACGTCGCCTTCGTAGCCGGATTGGCGTGGGACAAAGTGCCGCCAGGTGGCGTCGTACGTGGCCAGCTTGTCGTAGACGGCGTCGACGAGGGATGCCACCAGCGGGGCCAGATGTGCGGCCGAGGCGTGGATCGCCTCGATATCGGCGCCGTTCAAGCCCATGAATTCGGTGACGTACGCGAAGCGATAGGCGAGATCGGACTCCAGTCGGGGTTCGTCGATATGCCGCATGGTCTTCGTCCTTTTTGTTTGTCGGCCGCCGCGAGGCGGCAAGGAGTTCGAACTAGCCCCACGACTCCGGGATCGTGGTATATTGGCGACGCCGACAATGGTAGGCCACGCAAATACTGGATGTCAAGGTCTGGATATCTAAATCGTGATTTCTCAAACGGTCGAATACGCCCTCCGGGCTTCCGTACTGTTGGCCGACGAATCGGCCGGCGCTCGCACTGTGGACGAGATCGCGGAGGTCACTCGGGTCCCCAAAGCCTACCTATCGAAGGTGATGCAAAGCTTGCAGCGGGCAGGACTTGTGACGTCCCAGCGCGGCCTCCACGGCGGGTTCCGGCTGGCGAAACGGCCGGAGGATATCTCCATCCTGGAAGTGGTCAACGCCGTCGAGAAGCTGCAACGCATCCGGACCTGCCCTCTGGGCCTCGCATCCCACGGCGTGCGGCTCTGCCCGCTCCACAAACGGCTCGACGACGCCATGGCGATGGTGGAACGGGCGTTCGAGTCCTCGACTCTAGCCGAGGTCATCGCGGAACCATCGGAAAGCGTGCCGCTTTGCGATTTTCCTAAGAAGGCGCCGGCCACCGACGAAAGCGTGGCCGAGAGCTAGCGCCGACGGCCACGGAGCTATGCTTGTCGATGGATTCATAGTCCGTCGAGGAAAGCATTTTGTCCGCACTTGCGATCGCCCCGCCGTTCGAAGTCGTCCGCGATTTTCACGCGCAATCGGACGTCTTGCGCCGGCGGCGCTACGGCATGATTGAAATGCGCGGCGGCCGCTTGCACCAGATCGTCTTGCGGCCGTTGCCGAAACTGATTTCGTGGCCGGACCTGACCGTGCTCGGCGCCTGGCAGCACCGGCATCGGGCCGGCGATCGCTGCCTGTTGTACTACAACCAGCCGCGGCGGATGAGCAACTTCATCGCGCTCAAGTACGTCGTCAGTTATCGCGAAGCGACGCTCGCCACGTTTCGTGGCGCCTTGCAAGTGCTCGAAGCGATCGCGGCATTGAAACGCATCGACGCGATCGTTTGCGACGCCGCCAACCTGCGACTCAGCGATCGCCTCGCCACGCGCTGGGGCTGGGAACCGCATTGCCCCTCGCGGTGGCATCGCAATTTCATTAAGCGGTTTTATGGGACGTATCCGGAGAAGTCGTGGGAGTCTTTACTTTGACGGGCCTTGGTGTGGTCCGAGGAACGGGACGCTGCACCTGACGGCCGCAATCGATTGATCGGGCGGCGCACCGTGGTAGATCATCGTTACCGCGTCGTTCGTAATCTCGACGATGGTTTGACTGACGGTGCTGGCCTCCGGACGGCTCAGGTTGACGCTCACGCCTTCGCGCCCTGGCCAGCGGTGGCGATGAAAGGCGTCTTGGGTTTCTCGCCAGGGGGCGCTTTCCGCGAACATCGCGGCAAACAGCTCGCGTCGCGGGGCGCCGACGAGCGCGTCTCCCAGGCCAGATGATGTGTACATCAACGGGCGATCGATCGCATGGCGATCGTGAACTCGCAATGCGCCGTCGTCGATCGCTAATTCCGCCAACATCGCCCGGTCGACGATCACCAGTCGGAACGGCGCAAACTGTCCGACATTGATTTGTTCGGCTCGCACGATGGCCTCGTCCCGGCCCACTGCGTCCAAAAGCGATGGAATAATCGCCCCTCGGGTGATCGGCCGGGCCGGCGCTGGCGCACCCGTGGCGTTCAGCAGCACCATCGCCAGTCCGGCGTCGTTGACGCCAATCCACGTGCCGCCAGCCTGCGGATCGCGTGGCAAGATTGCCTGGTGCGCACCGAAAGTCTCGATCGCGGGCGGAATGGCAGCAGGGCGCAGCCGGGATTCGTCGCGATTGACGACGAGGCGAATCCCAAGCGCGGATGGGTTTTCTGTCAGCGGGATGACCGAAAGTGTACACATCTTGGTTTACAATCCAGGGCAGGATCCCACCATTCTACCGGTCCCATTCCCGATGACGCCACGCAAAGTCGCACTCGTTACCGGCGCAGGCAAGCGCCGCGTCGGTTGGCATGTCGCCCAAGCGCTCGTGGCGCGCGGCTACGCGCTGGCAATCCATTATCGCAGTTCCGCGACGGAGGCCGCGGAGACAATCGAGGCCTGGCGGCGCGCGGGCGTCGACGCCGAGGCATTTCATGCCGACCTTGCGGACGAGGTCGCGGTCCGCGCGATGGTGGAAAGCGTCGTCGCCCGCTTCGGACGCATCGACGTGCTGGTCACCTGCGCGGCGACATGGAAGAGCAAACCCCTCGAAGCAGTCACCGCCGAAGACGTCCGCAGTTATTTCGAAACGAATACGCTCGGCACGTTTCTTTGCTGCCAACACGTCGGCCTGGCCATGGTCCGGCAACCGGAAGGGGGCGCGATCGTCACTATCGGCGATTGGGCCATCGAACGCCCGTACCTCGACTACGCGGCGTACTTCCCGTCGAAAGGGGCGATTCCCACACTCACGCGCGTGATGGCCGTCGAACTCGGCACGCGTAACCCCAAAGTGCGCGTCAATTGCATCCTGCCCGGCCCAGTCATGTTGCCGCCGGATCTCCCGCAAGCCGAACGCGACGAAGCGATTCAAGCGACACTGGTAAAACGCGAAGGGAGCCCCGAAAACATCGCCCAGGCAGTGCTGCATTTCGTCGAAAACGATTTCATCACCGGCGCATGCTTGCCAGTCGACGGCGGGCGCACGGTCTTCGCCCCGGACGGCAGCGGATCGTCGTCGTAGGCATCGCCCATGGCCGCGACTATGGTGGCCCATCGGGCCACTTGAAACGGAGACGATTAGCTGGGACGAGCGGGAAGGAAGCAAAAAGGGTGTGAACATCGAGTTTGCGCTCGTCGGACGAGTGAGCGAAACATAGTCGCCGGGGCAAGGCGGCCACCTTGCCCCGGCAAA
>JALHLM010000345.1 GCA_022844585.1 Pirellulales bacterium
TGGCTCGTTGGCGTGGAGCCCTGACATGTCGTCTCCGGCATTGTCTTTGCTGGTGGAAGTGTTTTCCCAAGTTCGCGATCCGCGCGGCAAGCGGCATCCTTTGCCGGCGGTGCTGTCGCTGGTGTTTCTCGGCCTGCTAGCGCGGATTCGCGAGATGGCCGTCTTGCAGCGGTGGGCCGAAGCGCATTGGGACGAACTGAAAGAACCACTCGGGTTTACACGTGAGCAGCGGCCGCACGCCACGACGATCAGCCGCGCGTTGGCGGCTTGCTCGCTGGCGGATTTTTCCCAGGCGTTTCTCGCTTGAGTGCCACATGTGCTGCCCGCCGAGTGCCGACTCGCGGCCGCGGTCGACGGCAAAACGAGTTGCCAAAGATTTGATCCCAGTGGTCAGCCCGTACAAATGCTGAATGTGCTGATGCATGATCTGAAGCTGGTGCTCGGTCAGTGGTCGGTCAACGACGAGAAATCCAACGAACCCGCCGTGTTGCGGCGCCACTTGGCCAAGCAGTTCGAACGCTTTCCGCTGTTGCAGTTGATCACCGGCGATGCCATGTTCGCCGGGCGCCCGTTGTTAGCGGCGCTCTTGGAATTCGATTGCGATTACCTCGTCCAGATCAAAGGCAATCAACCGGACGTGCTCGACGCCTTACAACAATGTTTGGGCCAGGCCGACGAACGTCCGCCGGCCGCGGAAACCGTCAAAAAAAGGGGATCTCCTCGATCGCCGCCAACTGTGGTTCGACCTGGACGACGCCCGTTACCTTCGTGAGCCATTGGACTTCCCCAACGCGCAAATTGCGCTGCGTGTTGATCGGGACGTGATCGACGCGAACGGTACGCTGCGATCCTCCGACACACGCTATTTTCTCACCAGCCTCGATCCCGACACGGTCGCCGCCCAGCAACTGCTGCGCGCCGTCCGCGCGCATTGGCAGATCGAAAACAGCCTGTTCTTTCTCAAGGACCGTTGGTGGGACGAAGATCGTCACTGGACGCGCCGCCCCGGCGTGGCCGAGTGGCTCACGCAACTCACCACCGCCGTCATCGTCGCCCTCCTCGCTCTCGGCCCACTCCAACCTCCCCATCCGAGCCCGCGCCGACCACATCGCCTGGAAACCCACGCTCGGTCTCGCCATGCTCAAGGCATCGTGACTTTGCAGTCGTCCCGCCAGATGCCCCAGCAGATTCGACATGGCTGCCTTCAGGACTTGCCGCAGCAACAGGTACCCACGCCGAACTCCTGACGCGAAAGCCGGCGATGGACTGAACATTATTCGGATCCGCGTGTGCGGCGACTTGCGCGCCAGTTGGGTCGATTTTCTCGCCGCTCCACAATTGCCTGGCGTCGAAATTTGACGGGCGGCGCGCGGGACGGCTATGATCGAGAGGGTCGGCGGTTGCCCGGAACAGCAATCGCCTGCGAACGTCCAAAGTTCCATTTCGAGGAGGCCGCTGTGGTGACGCGAACACCTGTCGTCGCGGAATCATGCGCCGATCATTGGCGAAGCCGCGCCTCGACCTGGCAGTCGGCGCTGATTTCTATGGTCTGCCACCTCTTGGCGCTGATTGCGTTGGGATTGCTCACCGTCGCTGTCCAGGAGAAAGGCGCCGGCGTCGATCTCTTTTCCGAGATGATTGGCGCCGCCGATTCCCTGGCCAGTGCGGAATTGGCCACGGTGAGCGTGGACTCCAGCCCCGCCGCAGCTTCCGCTGCCGCCGGTCCGGAAACGTTGTTCGAAACCGACGCCTTCGCCGCCGCCAACGTCAATGGGCCCAGCGTCGAGTTGGAAATCGCGCCCCATTCCAGCGGCCTTGCTGGCACGGGAGCGGGAACCGGTGGCGAGGGCAAAGGCCTCTCCGGCGCCGGCCTCGGAGCAGACTTCTTCGGCCTGGGCGGCCAAGGCAAGTCGTTCGTCTATGTGCTCGATTGTTCCGACAGTATGAACAACGACGACCGCTTTCGCCGCGCGCGGGAAGAGTTGATTTACTCCATCGAAAAGTTGTCGCGCGAGCAGAGCTTCTACGTCATTCTCTACAACGACGGCGCCATGCCCATGGACGCCGACGATCCGGTGCCGGCGGTGCCGGAGGAATTTGCCCGCTTGCGCAAATGGCTCGAACGCGCCGAACCGTTCGGCGGTACGTATCCCTGGCCAGCGCTGGAATACGCCCTCTCGCTGGAGCCGGATGCCATCTATTTCCTTTCCGACGGCGAATTCGAGCCGAACATCATCTCGGCCGTGCGCGAGAGAAATCAAAAGTCCAAACTGCACCCGCGACAGATCCCCATTCACACCATCGCCTTCGCCAGCCAGGCTGGCGAAAACCAAATGAAAATCCTCGCCCGCACCTCGGGCGGAAAATACCGCTTTGTGAAGTAGCAACACGTCAAAACACGCACAACGCCTTACTTCCTCAATCTTTACCCAATTTGAAAACGTTACGGCTGGCTCGATTTCTATCGCGTCTCGGCGCCTCCGCATGGGAAACTTCCGTACCTTTCCTGTTCTCCGAGGTACATCGAACTGACCGGACCGAGGCCACGTAAAGACACGTGTAACGCGACCGCTTTACCTGTCGGTGAACTTCGGCACAATCTGTGTGCCGGGCAGGAGTGCGCTAAGGCCGTTTTCCGGCCCGATGCCACCCTGAGGTAGGGCGTTTACGGATCAGGACGATTCTCCGACCCACTTTCTGGGGTCTAGTTTTTTGACCGTCGCGGTAACGTGATCTATATTCAATCTCGGCTAGCCGTGATCTGACCCATTTTTGGCGGCCGCGATTGCTCCAATCCTCCCCGCGATGGAAGCTGCCATGCGATTTTGGGTCCTGGTTCGGCGTTCGGCGCCATGCTGGATGGCCCTGACGTTGTTCGCCCTGGTTCCAGTCCGCGCCGCGGAACTGGCCGGCAGCGTCGCCCCCACCGCTGCGGTCGAAGATCTCGCCCGCGATTTCCTGGAACGCGGCAAGCTGCTCGAAAACGAACGCCGCTGGGGCGAAGCCCTTTCGCTCTACGAAGAGGCCCTTCGCGAAGCCCCCGGGCATGAGCAACTCCATCGCCGCCACGACGTAGTGAAGCTCCGCTACGACGTCGGCCGCCGCTACGGCAGCCCGGCCTTCCAGCGCTCCACCAGCAGTCTGGAATACCGTCAGGCGCTCGATCTGTACAGCGAAGTCCTCCACAAGATTCAAACCAATTACGTCGATCGTCCCGATTGGCACATTCTGGTCGATCGCGGCACCGCGGCGCTCGACGTGGCGCTTGTGGAACCCTCCTTCGCCGAACGGCTGATGCCCCGCATCGCGCAGGAGCGGGTCGACCGCTTCCGCCGCATGATGCGCGAGCAGCCTCCGAGCCGCAACGTCGACACCATCGACGAAGCCCGCGCGGCCGTGGACCGCATCGCGCGGGTCGGTCAACGCGACCTCGGCCTCGACGCCCGTTCCGCCGTGATGGAATACCTCTGCGGCGCCGCGAACTTGCTGGACCCGTACTCGACGTTCCTGACGTCGGACCAGCTCGACGAACTCTATTCGCAGATCGAAGGCAACTTCGTTGGCCTCGGTGTCGAGCTCAAAGCGGAAGGGAACGAACTGTTGATCGTCCGCGTGATCCGCAACAGCCCCGCCGCCCGGGCCGGGCTACTGGCGGGCGATCACATCGTCGGCGTAGACGGCAAGAAGACTGCCGAACTGAACGCCGACGTCGCCGCCGACCTGCTGCAAGGCCCGGAAGGTAGCGTCGTGGAAGTCGCCGCGAAGACGCCCGGTCAATCGGAACGAGCGCTCAAGATCCGCCGCGAATACGTGGAAGTGCCGAGCGTGGACGACGTGAAGATCGTCGACGCCGACTACCACATCGGCTATCTCAAGTTGACCTGCTTCCAAAAGACCACGACCCGCGACCTTGATGAGGCGCTGTGGAAGTTGCACCAGCAAGGCATGCGCAGCCTGGTGATGGACCTTCGCGGCAACCCTGGCGGATTACTGACCACGTCGGTGGAAGTCGCCGACAAGTTCCTCGACCACGGCACCATTGTCTCGACGCGCGGCCGCAACAAGCGCGAGGACTTCAACTACACCGCCGAAGCGCCGGACACCTGGGGCGTTCCGCTCGTGGTGTTGATCGACGGCGATAGCGCTAGCGCCAGCGAAATCTTCGCCGGCGCCATCCGCGACTATCAACGCGGCACCATCGTCGGCGTGCGGAGCTATGGCAAAGGCTCCGTGCAGGGGCTCTTCCCGCTCTCGATCGGCAACGCCGGCATGCGGCTCACGACGGCCAAGTTCTACTCGCCGCTCGGAAAACCATTCAGCGGCATCGGCGTGGAACCGGACGTGCAGGTGCAAACGGTGAACAAGCCGATTGCCCAGACGGAATCGGAAGTCGCCACGCTCCGCGTCTTCCAGGACGAAACGCTGGAAGCCGGCCTCACCATCGCCCGGCAGCAAACGGCGCAGCGATAGAGTAATTGCTCGCTCGTCTACGCGGCAGCCCATCCATGGGGCGAGTAATTACAACGCCGCGTCAACATTCTCTGCCGAGCAAATCTGGGCTCGAAGCAGATTCTCCTAGGCGAAGAACCACACCATGGCCAGCGTGCAGGCCACGAGGGCGCCGGCCCAGAGCTTGTCGCGTTGCCACCAGGGACGAACGTGGGTTGGTTCGCTTGGGCGTTCCCGCTTGAAACGCCACCAGGTGTACTGTTCCCGGTCGGCGTCGCGCTCGTGTTGTGTTGCGACGCTCACGACTAACAACAAGGCATAACAGGCCACGGTGGCGAGGCCGGCCCGGTGAAAGGCCTGCAAGGAGTGGTCAAAGCCGATGCGCGCCGATTGTTCGAACAGAATGGACAAGAAGGGACCCGCGAGAATACAGATGAACGACGCCGTGCGCGTCACCCGTGGCTGCAAGATTCCGGCCACATAGGCGACAATCACGCCAGGCACCAGGTAGGCGTTAAAATCGGCCATGCGATTGAAGATGCCGCCGCGCGTTTTCCCGAAGTAGAGCGAGAGACCAATCGCCAGCGCTACCATCAACATCATCGAAGCCCGGCCGACCCAAATCAGCCGCATCTCAGTAGCGTCGGGCCGCACGTATTTCTTGTAAATGTCAAACGTGAACAGCGTAGCCGTCGAGTTCATCATGGAGTCGATCGTGGAGAGAATACCGGCCACGAGCGCCGCCATCACCAGCCCCACCAGGCCATAGCCGGCCGGCAGCAACTCGCGCGTCAGCCCGGCAAACGCCGTGTCGCTTTCGGTGGCCGGATCGATCGTCAGAATGTAGCCGGCCGCCATGCCGGGCACGATGCACAGAAATGGGATCAGCAGTTTGAAAAAGCCGGCCGCGACGGTGCCCATCCGCGCGTCCCAATCGCTGCGGGCGCCGAGCGTACGTTGGACGATGAACTGGTTGGTGCCCCAGTAATAAAGATGCAACACCATCAGTCCGCTGAGTACGCCGCTCCAGGGCAGTTCCGGATGGCTGGCCTCGAAGAAGACGTGGAACTTTTCTGGCTGTTTTTCGAGCAGTCCGGAAAGTCCGCCGACATTGGGATGCCAGATCGCCAAGACGGCGAGCATCCCGCTGCCGATCAATAGCAGCACACTCTGAACGACGTCGTTGAAGATGTCGGCCTTCAGCCCGCCGAAGAAAGTGTAGGCGGCGGCCACCGCGGCCAGTAGGCAAACGGCGAGCTCGTAGCTGATCGCATAGGGCGAATCCGCGGTCAGCGTGGCGATGGTCAGCGCGCCCAAGATCATGGTGCCGACCATTTGAATCAGCAGGAACGCCATGTTGGTGACGGAATACACCAGTCGGCTGCGATCGTCGAAGCGGCGGCCGAGATACTCCGAGAGCGTGTAGAGCCCCATCCGCCGATAGAACGGCAGGAAGAAATAGCACAGCGCGAGCAGTCCGAAGATCGCGCCAAACTCGAAATTGGCTTGCGCGAAACCTTCTTTCAGCCCCGCGCCCATCATGCCGACCATATGGTGCGAGCTGATGTTCGTCCCGAAGATCGAACCGGCCACGGCCCACCAGGCGACAGTCTTGCCGGCCAGGTAGTAGTCGCCGGTGCTCTCTTCTTTGCGACCGATCCACATGCCGAACGCCGTCACGCCGATCACGCTGGCCGCCAGAATCACCACGTCCAACCACTGCAGCGGGACGCTGGATGATTGGGCAACGAGTATCGACAAGCTACCGGGCATGGGGCGCTCCAGCCGTTTGTGAGTTCGCGGCCTGAGTGTAGTGTGCCATGGCGGCCTGCGAAAGACAGCACGAGAACTGGCCGAATTGATGATTCTCAGTCGCCCATTCTGGCCTTCTTCCTCGAGCTGCTTTGGGGTCTGGTATGCGCGTGCGCGACCGGCAATTCCTTTTCACTCAATCGCGTGTCTCCCTTCATGCAGCCATAATTGAAACCCTTTTGCCAGCACACAGTTCTGAGACGCCTTTCGATCAACCAATCTTGATCCGCGTCTCAACCAAGGCCCCAGTTCCCCCATCTCCGCCCTTTCGTGTGTTTCGCGGGCAATTCTCAAACCGCATCGTCCCGGCAATCGCGCGGCCGATCTTGACCCTAATTCGTGGCCTTCTTATATTGCCGCCCGAATTTCTCCCGCGGCGACCGAGGTCGCGGCTACGCGGACCCACCAGATTGCCTGGATTCCGGATTTAAGGAGCTTCCCGCCATGACGCGAAC
>JALHLM010000346.1 GCA_022844585.1 Pirellulales bacterium
CACTGATGTCCATAAAGCCTGCGCATGTCGACCCTCCTGGTCTCGGTCCATCTCGGCCGATTTGAATTCGGCCAGCTATCATCGAAAACCAAGGCGGTTTCCGCAACACCGGTTTCCGGGCTCGACGGATCGTTGGCAGGGAAAACCGCCAAGAAGCATTGACCTGCCCCGGGTGGTTTGACTACTCTCCCGCCCCGGCCAAGGCTGCAACGCCAGGTCCGCCGGTTTTCGCGCGCCTTCGTGCGAGAGCGTTTCGACTACTTAAGGGATTTTTCAGCGTGCCGACCGTTTCCGCCGGAAATCGCCTGCATCGACCAACCGCCGTCGCGGCCCAGGGATACTGGGAAACCAAGGCCGTCGCTTACGACTGCCTGCACGATCGCCTCCGTGAAATGCTCCGAGTGATCGCCCAACGGCGGCCGGCGAGAATCTTCGATGTGGGTTGCAGCACCGGTGAAGTGGCGCGCGGCGTGACGGCGCTGTTGCCCCAGACGCGCTATTTCGGCTGCGATATCTCGAAGGCGGCCGTCGCCAAGCTGGGCCGTCCCAACGTCGTGCAATGCGATTTAAATACGGACGGCGTACCGTTCCGGGACCAGCGTTTCGATTGCATCGTGGCCTCCGGCATTTGCGAGTACGTCGCCGATCAGCAGAATCTGTTGAAAGAACTCGCCCGGCGTTTGACGCCCGGCGGCGCGCTATTGGCCTCGTACGTCAACATCGACCACATCGCCCGGCGCTGGCGCCGCTGGCGTGGCAAGCGATCTCGCGATAACCACACCTGGCAGACGCTCGTTCCGCTGGCGCAGTTCGAAACCTGGCTTCAAGACGCTGGGCTCCGGATCGTGGAGCGCATCCCCACCCACGGACGCATCTCGCGCACGAACCAAGTGGCGGATCGCTTCTATCCGACGCGGCACCTGTGCAAATGGGCGCCGGGACTGATGAGTCTGCTGGCGCCGCAAGTAATCTTTGTCTGTGAATCGAGCGAACATCCCACATCACCGTCGAGCGGGGTTCCCTCCGGGCGCTAACGCTTCCGGCTCTCAATTCTGGCATTTGAAATCCGGCTTTGTCCTATGCATCGCGTGCTGGCCTTCATCAACCCGAAATTGTCGACGCGCAACGTCGGGGATTTGTTCATTGAGGACGCGGTCAAGCGGATACTGTCGTACGACGCGGCGGAAAGCATCGACATCGATCCGCGGCAGCCGATCACCGATCAGCACATCGCCGAGATCAATCGTTGCGACGCGGCCGTCATCGTCGGCACCAATCTCTGGTACCGGCAATTGGCTCGTCCAGGACGCTGGTGCTTCACGGCCGAACAATTGAAGGCGATTCGCGTGCCGATCATCCCACTGGGCGTCGGCACGACGCGGCACGTTGGCGAAGACAATGCCTTCGACGACGACACGCTGCGGCAGTTGCGGATTATTCACGATTCCTGCCATCAGGCCAGCGTGCGTGACGAACGGACGCGCGAGGCCTTGGCCGAGGCCGGGATTCGCAACGTCACGCTGACCGGCTGCCCGACGCTATACCGCAGCCTGGCGGCGCAATGGACCATGCGCCCGTTGGATAGCGAGCGCCCGGTGGGCGTTTCGCCGTCGCGAATGAACTCCTTTCCGGTCCGGGCGACTCCCTATTCCGCGCTGGGCGTGCAGCCCTATCGCCGCGAAAACCACGTCGCACTCACGGTGCGCAAAGGCCAACGGCGCAATGTGCGGAGCCTGGTGCAGATCCTGCAACGAAAGCGGTTCACACTGACCGTGGCCGCGCAGCAGGACAAAGACCGCTTCCTCGGCTGGGGCATTCCCTGGTTCGCGCCGAGCGTCCCCACGCTGTACCGGTACGATCTCGCCCCCTACGTCGACCTCGTGGAACGCTCATTCGGCGCCATCGGCTGCCGGCTGCACGGCAACATGTTCCACCTCTCCCACGGCAACCCGGCGGTCTTTCTGGCCAACTGCTCCCGGGCGGAATCCTACTGCCAGACCTACGGGCTTCCTTATTACTACTGCCCGGACCACGAGTCGCTGACCGCCGAACAGTTGAATGAGGCCGTGGAAAGGCTCGCCGATCGCGGCGAGTACGCCCGCTTCGCGGAGCGCTACGCCCACTTCCACCGAGTGCTGGGCGACACGCTCGTCGCCAACGGGTTGGAACACCGCCTGAAGCAAGCGGAACCGGCGAAGCAGCTTGCGCGGCGCGCGGCGTAATTCAGTCGTCGCCCGGCGGCTTGACCATCCCGCACACCATCGCTACCATGCTGGCATTCATCCGACGCTGGTCGGATTTTTTTCGGCCTGGGCTTGTGAAAGCATTCACAAAGTTTCTGGTCCGAAATGGCAAGTCATTGCAGCACAAGACTTTATGCAGGACGCAGCGGTCCCACTTCTGCTCTTCATTATCGCTAGCACCGGCCTGGGGCTGACGCTGCTGGCGGCGGGCAAGCTGCTCGGGCCCAAGCGGCAGTCGGCCGTCAAGCAGATGCCGTACGAGAGCGGCATGGATCCCATCCATGACACCCGGCGGCGGTTCGATATCGGCTTTTACCTCGTGGCGATCGTGTTCCTGGTCTTCGATGTCGAGTTGCTGTTCCTCTATCCCTGGGCGGTCGCCAGCCGGGCTGCTGCGGCGCCGGGCGTGACGAATAGCCAGCCGCTGGGGATCGACGGGGCGGTGGCCGCAGGCTGGGTGGATGGTCGCGGTCTGGTCTTTACCGAGGTGATGATCTTCATCGCCCTGCTGGCCGCTGGCCTGCTTTATGTCTGGAAAAAAGGGGTGTTCCGATGGCGTTAGAACTCCCCGAAAACGTGGTGGTGAGCAAGCTCGACTCGCTGGCCAACTGGTGCCGGAAGAACAGCCTGTGGCCGATGCCCTTCGCCACGGCCTGCTGCGGCATCGAGTTGATGGCCACCGGGGCGAGCAAGCATGACCTGGCCCGGTTTGGCGCCGAGGTGTTTCGCTTCAGCCCTCGGCAGTGCGACCTGATGATTGTCGCCGGCCGCGTGGTGATGAAGATGTTGCCGGTGCTGCAACGCATCTGGCAGCAGATGCACGAGCCGAAGTGGTGCATTTCGATGGGCGCCTGCGCCTCGACCGGCGGCGTGTTCGACACGTACTCCGTGGTGCAGGGCATCGACCGCTTCATCCCCGTCGACATGTACATCCCCGGCTGCCCCCCGCGGCCGGAGCAATTGATCCAAGCCATCATCGACCTGCAAGACAAAATCCAAAACGAAGGCACCATCACCGGCGAAGAATTCGAACTGAAGTCGCGTCAGGCAACAAAACGGGCGCTGATCGAACTCCCGGTAATCCAAACGCCAGTGCATTTGTTGAGATAGTGAGTTTGAAGTTTTCAGTGTTCAGTGAAGACGTTGTTCCGAAACACGGAAAACTGAACACTGAACACTGAAAACTTCAAACTACGAAAAACATGCTCAAAACGACTACCCTCGAAGCGATGTTAGCCGCGTATCCGGAGCTTGCCGTGAGCGAGTTTCGGGGCGGTACGCGCGTCGTTGCGCAGCGGGGGAAGTTGTTCGAGACTTTGCAGTGGTTTTTGTGCCAGCGCGGGTTTGATCTGCTGGTTGATATCACCTGCGTCGATTACTTGAACTATCGCGACGCCAAGGATCGCTTCGGGCTCGTGTACTTGCTGGCTTCGACCGAGACCAACGAGCGGATCACGATTCGCGTGTACTTGAACGAACCGGAGTTGAGCGTCCCCAGCGTTGTTTCGCTCTGGGAAGGCGCGAACTGGATGGAACGCGAAGTCTTCGACATGTTCGGCATCGTGTTCGACGGACATCCCGATTTGCGACGCATTCTGATGCCCGACGAATTCACGGCTTACCCCTTGCGCAAGGACTACCCGTTGCAAGGACGCGGGGAGCGTCACAACTTCCCCGTGCTCCGACGCAATCAGGCATGACACGATGGCGCCAACAGCCGCACCAACATTTCAAACGCACGACCTGGCGCATGATGAGCCGGTCGACTATATCTGGACGCTGAATTTCGGCCCCCAGCATCCGGCCACGCATACCACGTTGCGTCTGGTGCTCAAGCTCGACGGCGAACGGGTCGTCGACGCGATGCCCGACATCGGCTACCTGCATTCCGGCTTCGAGAAGATCGGCGAACATCTGGACTACAACCAGTATGTCACCGTCACCGACCGGATGAATTACATCTCGCCGATGGCGAACAACATCGCCTGGCACGGCGCGGTCGAAAAACTCCTCGGCATGGAACTGCCGCCAAGGGCGAAGTACATCCGCACCATCCTGGCGGAACTCGCCCGGATCAGCGATCACCTGCTTTGCAACGGCGCCGTGGGGCTCGATACCGGCGCGTTCACGTTCTTTCTGTACGGCTTCTACCAGCGCGAAGTGTTGTACGACATCTTCGAAACGCTGTGCGGCGCGCGCTTTACGAACAGTTACACGCGCGTCGGCGGCGTCTCGCAGGACTTTACGCCGTTGGTGATCGAGAAAATTCGCACGTTCTTGAAGACGTTTCCGAAGACGCTCGAAGACATGGAGCGATTGCTGAACCGCAATCGCATCTTCGTCGACCGCACCAAGGGCGTCGGCGTCTTGACGAAGGAAGAGGCCACGAATCGCAGCGCCACCGGGCCGATCGCCCGGGCGAGCGGCGTGACCCGCGACTTGCGTAAGGACGAGCCGTATCTCGCCTATGCGGATATGGACTTCAAGGTCTGCTGCATGAAGTCGGGCGATTGCTTCGCGCGTTACCTCGTGCGGATGGCCGAAATGCGCGAGAGCTTGAAGATCGTCGCCCAGGCCTTGGAGAATCTGCCGAGCGGCCCGGTCAACGTGGGCCAGGATGAGCGGACCGCGTTGCCGGATAAGGGACTCGTATATCGATCGATCGAAGGGGCCATCGCGCACTTCGAATTGACCATGACCAACCGTGGCTTCGAGACGCCGCACGAAGAGTGTTATAGCGCGATCGAGGCCCCCAACGGCGAGTTGGGCTTTTACCTGGCCGGCGACGGCACTGACGTGGCGTACCGCGCCCGCTGCCGCCCGCCTTCGTACATTCATTTCGCCATCTTCCCGCACCTCATCCGCGGCCACACGTTATCCGACGTCGTGGCGGTGTTGGGCAGCTTGAACGTCATCGCGGCGGAGTTGGATAGATAGAGAAAGTGATGAGTGATGAGTGATGAGTGATGAGTGATGAGTTGCGGGCAAGGTTCCCAAATCATCACTCATCACTCCGCACTCATCACTTGTAACAACGAGTGATGTCAACCATGCCAGAAACCGCCGTCCCAATCCTGACGCCCGAGATGGTTGCCGCCATCACTGCGTTGTTTCCTCGGTATCCGACGAAACAGGCGGTGACGTTGCCGGCGTTGCATATCGTCAACGAACAGTTGCGGTATGTCCCATTGCAGGCGGTCGTGGAGATCGGACGGTTGCTGGAACTGCATCCCGCGCAGGTGCAAGACACGCTGTCGTTCTACGGCTTCTTCAAGCAAGACGCGCCGCACGGCGAAGTGCGGGCCTGGGTCTGCCGGAGCGTCAGCTGTGCATTGCGCGGCGGCGAAGAAGTGCTGGAACACCTGTGCCACAAGGCCGGCATCCATCCGGGCGAAACGACGAAAGACGGCAAGCTGACGATTGAATTCGCGGAATGCCTCGGCGCGTGCGACTTCGCCCCCTGCATGCTCGCCGGCAAGGATCTGCACCGAGACCTGACGAACGACAAAGCGGAAGCGTTCTTGAAAGACCTCGGCGTGACCGCCAACGCTCATTGAGATTTGAACCGCGGAGGCGCAGAGACGCAGAGGAGTGAGAGAGGCGAGTAGAAACCACGAAAGGCGCGAAAGTCACGAAAGGTTATCGCGACGATTCATTCGCTTCGACTGCTCCCGGCTCCTCCCACTGAAAACTGAACACTGAAAACTTCAAACTCCGCACATGTTCGAACCTGTTCTGCTTGCTAACGTCGAGATTGAAAATAGCCATACGCTCGCGGTGTACGAGCGGACCGGGGGGTATAGCGCGCTGCGCAAGGCGCTGAAGGAGATGACCGCGGTCGAAGTGACTGAAGTGGTCAAGTCGAGCAATTTGCGCGGGCGTGGCGGCGCTGGCTTTCCGACCGGCCTCAAATGGACCTTCCTGCCGAAGGACCATCCGGGGCCGATCTACATGTGCATCAATGCGGACGAGAGCGAACCGGGCACCTTCAACAACCGCATCCTGATGGAGGAAGACCCGCATCAGGTGATCGAAGGGATCATCCTCGGTTGCTACGCGACGCGCGCCACGACGGCTTACGTGTATCTTCGCTACGAGTACCCGAAGTCGCTCGAACGGATGCAGCAGGCGATCGACGAGGCCTACGCCGCCGGGTATCTCGGCAAGAACATTCTCGGCAGCACGTTCTCGCTCGACGTTTACATGCATCGCGGCGCCGCGGCCTATATCTGCGGCGAAGAGACCGGACTGATCGAAAGCCTGGAAGGCAAGCGCGCCTGGCCGCGAATCAAGCCGCCGTTTCCGGCCGTGGAAGGCGTGTTCCGCAAGCCGACCGTGGTGAACAACATCGAAACGATGGCCTGCGTGACGCAAATCATGCGGCGCGGCGCGGATTGGTTCAAATCGATCGGCGTGCCGAGCGATCCCAAAAACCCGCGCGATCCCGGCAGCTACGGCCC
>JALHLM010000347.1 GCA_022844585.1 Pirellulales bacterium
GACGGCCTGAGCCTGTGGATGTTCGGCCTGAGCGCGTTGCTGAGCCTGACCGCCGTGCTGGTAAGTTGGGAGGCGATCGAAGATCGTGCGCCGGCGTTCTACGCACTGTTGTTACTGCTCGAATCCGGCATGCTCGGCGTCTTCGCGGCGCGCGACATCATTTTGTTCTACGTGTTCTTCGAGTTCACGCTGATCCCGCTGTTCTTCTTGATCGGCATCTGGGGCAGCGAACAGCGCCGGCACGCGGCGATCAAGTTCTTCCTCTACACACTTGCCGGCAGCGTGCTGACGTTTCTCGGTCTGCTCGCGATCGTCCTCTGGGTCTTCAAGCATCCCGCGCCAGGTGAAGCGGCGACGTTGACGTTTTCGATTCAAGCGCTGACCGACGCCCTCAGCGCCACGCCGATGAGTTATGGCTGGCAATTGACGGTTTTCCTGGCGTTGTTCGCCGGCTTTGCGATCAAGGTGCCGCTCTTCCCGCTGCACACCTGGCTGCCGCTCGCGCACGTGCAAGCGCCGACCGCGGGCAGCGTGATCCTGGCCGGCATCTTGCTCAAGATCGGCACGTACGGCTTTCTGCGGTTCAGCATTCCAATGCTGCCCGAGGCGACGGCCGCTTGCGCGCCCTGGTTGCTGGGACTCTCAGTTGCCGGCATCATATACGGCGCGCTCGTGGCGCTCGCGCAGAGCGATATCAAGCGCCTGATCGCGTACAGCTCCGTCAGTCACATGGGCTTCTGCTTACTGGGGCTGTTCGCGCTCAATCGGCTCGGCCTGGCCGGCGGCACGCTGCAGATGATCAATCACGGGCTCTCGACCGGCGGATTGTTCGCCATCGTCGGCATGCTTTACGAGCGTTACCATACCCGCGACATCAAGGCGTATTCCGGTATCGCGCGGCGGACGCCGTGCCTGGCGTTCTTCTTGCTCTTGATGACGTTCTCCAGTATCGGCCTGCCCGGCATGAACGGGTTCGCCGGCGAAATCATGCTGCTCACCGGCATGTTCCAACGTGCCTGGAGCGGCGCTCCCGTAGGCTGGGAAACGCAATACATGGTCTTTGCCGTGCTGGCGGTGCTCGGCGTCGTGCTCGGCGCCTGGTACATGCTCTGGCTCGTGGAACGCGTGTTCTTCGGCCCCCTCAAGGAGCCGCACGTACAGCATGGCGAAATCAGCGGCCACGCTCACGAGTCGCACGTTCACGACTTGAACTTCCGCGAAATGGCCGCGCTGATTCCGCTCGTGGTGTTCGTGTTCTGGATCGGCCTGAAGCCAGGCTACTTCCTCGAACATATGCAGCCGGATATCGATCGCCTTTCCATGCCGGCCACGATGGCGATGGAGCGGCGGCATTCGCCGGTGATGCTCACTCAAAGCGAGGATGTCGAGCCGCACAACGAGTTGGCGGCTTCCTCCTCAACTGTTTTGACTTCTTCCGCCGCAGGTTCCGCGTATGCCCCCTGAAGCGTACATCCCACCCTATATGTCGTTCGCCGTGGTGAGGTACCTCACGCCGGAGATCATTTTGATCGCCGTGGCGACGGTGATTTACGTCGCCGGCGCGATGGTGCGCGCTCGCGAGGTGTGGAGTTACCTCGGCTTCACCGGGATTCTCGCCGCCGCTTACGCGCTCTGGACTTCGCCCGAGGCGGCCGGCGCCCTGGGACCGGTGTTGGCCGACGACCTCGCGAGCTATGTGCGTTGGCTGTCGCTCGTCGTTGGCGGCCTGATGGTGCTGATGATGTCACGCTTCTCGTTGCAGGCCGCGGCCTCCGAGATGGTCGGCACGCTGTTGATGATCTGCGCCGGTTTGATGCTCGTCGCCAGCAGCGGCGAATTGGTGCTGATGTTCCTTGGGCTGGAACTCGTCACCTTCCCGACTTACCTGCTGCTTTACTTAGGACGCAACGACGCCAGCGGCCAGGAGTCGGCGGCCAAGTATTTTTACTTGAGCATCCTCGCCGCGGCATTAATGCTCTATGGGTTCAGCTTCCTCTACGGCGTGGCCGGCAGCACGCAGTTAGCCGAACTGGGCCGGGTGCTTGGTTCGCAACGAGAATTGCTCTCCGCGGCCGATGGCCAGATGGCCAAATCGACCGCGCAACAGATCGCCGGCCTGGGCTTGGTGTTTCTGTTCGCCGGCCTGGCGTTCAAGCTCACCGCGGTGCCGTTTCATTTCTATGCGCCGGACGTCTACCAAGGCACGACGCACCCCAACGCTGCGCTGTTGTCCGTCGCGCCGAAGATCGCGGGCGTCGTCGCTCTGGTTCGCATCGTCGGCGCGGCGATGCCGGAGATGGAGCCGTTCGCCTGGCGCGTGGTGCTGATTCTGGCCGTACTGACGATGACGGTCGGTAACGTTATTGCGCTGTGGCAGGAAAACCTGCGCCGGATGTTGGCCTATTCGTCGATCGCCCACGCCGGTTATCTGATGGTCGGGCTGGCGGCGGGTTTCGCCGCGCAGGGCGTCGCAAGCTCGGCGGAACCTGCGGCGATTGGCTTGGACGGCTTCGGCGCGACGCTCTTGTACCTCGCGGTCTACGCCCTGGCGACGTTAGGCACCTTCGCAGCGCTCACGTATCTTGGTGGCGCGACTTCCGGCGATGATGCCGGCGAGCCGATTGAAAACGTCGAACAACTCGCCGGTCTCGCGCGACGCCGGCCGCTGGCCGCGACCGCGATCGCTGTGTTCATGTTCAGCCTCGCGGGCATTCCTCCGCTGGCCGGCTTCTGGGGCAAGTTCTCGCTGTTCACGAGCGCACTGGCCGTCGACGGCGGTACGGAATTCCCGGGCCTTGGCAATTGGTTCATCGCCCTCGCGGTGATCGGCATGCTGAACGCCGCCATTGCCGCGGCGTATTACCTGCGCATCATCGCGACGATGTACTTCAAGCCGCTGGAGAAAGAACCAGCCGGACAAGGCGGACCGGGCGCCAGCCTGGCGATGACGCTCTGCGCCATGGCGGTCTTGGTGATCGGCATCATGCCGGGGCAGTTGATTACGCGCTCGCGCGAAGCGAGCGCGGCACTCAAATTCAAGACGCCGGTTCCCGTGGCGGCAACAGTCGCGGAAGCCAGCCGCTGAGTGCGGCCGAGACAACCACAGTCTCCTTTCGCTCCGCGAAAGGTCCGGAGCCTTTCGCGGAGCGAAAGGAGACTGTGCGGCGCGTTTAAACCAGTCCGCGACGGACGGCCCAGACGGCGGCTTGAGTGCGGTCGGTGCAGTCGATCTTGCGGAGCACGTTCTGCACATGTTCCTTCACGGTCTCGACGCTGATCGTCAGCGATTGGCCGATCTCTTTATTGCTCAGCCCCAAGGCAAGATGTCGTAAGACCTGCGTCTCGCGTTGCGTGAGCGGGACTTCTTGCTTGAGATCGAGCTGCTTGGTCGACATCTTGCCGGCGACGCGGCGCAGTTCGCCAAACGGTGTGGGGCAGCGCCCCTCCGCCACGGCGGTGATGGTGTTCACGAGCGTTTCGCGCGAGCAGCCCTTGAGCAGAAAGTCGCTCGCGCCCAGTGCCTGGGCCCGGGCCATGTACGTGGGGTTATCGTAGGTGGACAAGAGCACCACCCGGACTTCGGGCAGTTCGGCGTGCATCTTTTCGAGCGCGTCCAACCCGTCGCTGTCCGGCATGCGGATGTCCATCAGCACGACGTCCGGCTTCCGCTCGCGGGCTTCCACCAGCGCTTCGTTGCCGTTCGAGGCGTGTCCGACGACCTCGACGTCCGTACCGGACAGCAGGCTCTCTACGCCCATCCGCACCATCTCGTGATCGTCCACTACCAATAACCGCACACTCATCATTCCGCTCCGCACCTGTTCGCTGTTTATGTTCCCTGTTCCGTCCACGACCGTGCATAGCGATCGTAGCGCCTCCGAACCGTAGCATTTTACCCAGCAAAGATGGTCCGACGACCCCGCCACAGAAGGATGATTAAACAGAAGCCATGGTTTCGCGCACTCAAACTCAAAGAAACGGCGTGCAGAAGAAACTTCTTCGACCGATGACAATCAGCTTCGCCGCGTCAATAGCCGCCTCCGACGGATGGTTGTGATGATCGTAACGAATCCAATTGTCAGGCCTTTTCTCCGTTGGCCGGCGTAATCGAATAGCGCTGCGTTTAATAGCGATTAAACCAAGCGTCGGGCTATTCACGGTCTCTCTCTTCGACGTTTCACGTCCGCACCGCGCGTTGACCGGATACATCCTGTGACGTAGATAAACTGCGACGGACACGTTGTTTTCGTCAATGGACGGACCGCGTAATCGGTTTGTCGACCGGCTCGTTGTACGCCGCGATCGCCGTAGACACGCTCACCCATGCGACCGAATGGCCGGCTATGAAACAGGGCACGCTTTTGCTGGTGGACGACGATCGGCGGCTCCTAGAGTCGATGTCCGATTGGCTGCGTTCGCAAGGTTATAAAGTCGACGTCGCGGCCACCTTCGCCGAGGCCGTCAAGCAGTTCGAAAAGAAGGCCTACGAAGTCGCCTTGATCGATATCCGCCTCCGCGACGGCGATGGCTTCGATCTGCTCGGCATCTGCCGCGAGAAATACCCCCGCACCTCGGTCATCCTGATGACCGGCTATGGCACGGTGGAATCGGCGATCGAAGCGGTCCGCGCCGGCGCCTTTGATTTCCTGACCAAGCCGCTCATCGACCAAGAACTGGAAATGGCGATCGAGCGGGCGTTCAGCCAGCGCCGCGTGCTGGAAGAAAATCAACAACTCAAGCAGCAGCTCGACGAGCGCTACGGCCTGGAAAACGTCATCGGGCACGATCATCGCATGCAGCGCGTGTTCGACGTGATCGAAAGCGTCGCCGATACCCGCGCCACGGTGCTCGTCACCGGCGAAAGCGGCACGGGCAAATCGATGATCGCCCGGGCGCTGCACCGCCGCAGCGGCCGGCGCGACAAGCCGTTCGTCGAAGTGGCCTGTGGCGCATTGCCCGAAAACCTGTTGGAAAGCGAACTATTCGGCCACGTCGCCGGGGCCTTCACCGGCGCCACGGGCGATAAGGTCGGTAAGTTTCGCCAGGCTGACGGCGGGACGATTTTCCTCGACGAAATCGGCACCGCCAGCGCCGGCATGCAAGTCAAATTGCTCCGCGTGTTGCAGGAACTGGAGTTCGAACCGGTCGGCGGCTCGAAGACTTTCCACGTCGACGTGCGCGTCATCCTGGCGACGAACGAAGACCTCAGTCACCTCGTGACGCAGGGCCGGTTCCGCCAGGACCTGTTCTACCGCGTCAATGTGATCAACATCGAACTGCCGTCGCTCCGCGACCGGCTGTCCGATATTCCGATTCTGGCCAAGCATTTTCTCGCCGAGGTGTGCGAGGAGACCGGCAAGAAGGTGCGCGGCTTCACCGAGGAATCGCTCGGCGCATTCCAGCGTTATCGCTGGCCGGGCAACGTGCGCGAATTGCAAAACGTCGTCGAACGCGCGGTGTTACTCGGCAAGGGAGACCAGGTCCGCGTGGAGGACCTCCCGCCCAGCCTGGTGCAAGCGGCGCCCTTGTTGGTCCATCCGGTCGGCAATCGCACATTGAAAGAAGCCCTCGAAGGCCCGGAACGGCAGATCATTCTGGAAGTGCTGGAAATGCACCGCTGGAATCGGCATCTCACGGCCGACGCGCTCGGCATCAACCGCACGACGCTCTATAAGAAGATGAAGCGACTCGGCCTCGAAGACGATCATCGCCAGCCGGTGGCTGGGTAGCTCAGCGCACCGTCAGCACCATCGACACTAGCCCGACGCGCAAGCGAGGGGCGTAGTCGGTGGGATCTGAGTAAACGTCGTACTCTGTTCTGAGCTTACTCCCCTGGCTTGCGCGCTGGGCCAGGCTCTGTTTGAATAGACAATTCGGGTGCCACTGGCGGCTCGTCCGCCAGTGAGTAGCGGCGTCAACTCCGGCACTGGCGGACGAGCCGCCAGTGGCACCCACACACCAAGTGAGTGTCCGCAGTTGGTTGATTGGCGACCTACACTTTCTCGCTCGAGTCTGTGTAAATCCCACCCTGTCGACGATCGCCCCTGTGCTTCCATGGATGCCACGCTCCTCCTACTCGGCCTGGTCGGATTGCTGGCCGCGGGCGGTGTGCTGGAGTCGTGGACGCATCGACGGCGATTGCGGCAGATTCCCATTCGCATTCATGTCAACGGCACGCGCGGCAAGTCGAGCGTCACGCGATTGATCGCCGCCGGCTTGCGCGCCGGCGGAATACGCACCTGTGCGAAAACGACAGGCACGTTGCCGCGGATGATTTTGCCGGACGGGCGCGAGTACCCGGTGTTCCGCCCAGCCAAGCCGAACGTCATCGAACAACTGCGGATCGTCGACGCCGCGTCAGAGTTTGGGGCGGAGGCCCTCGTCATTGAGTGCATGGCCCTGATCCCGACGCTACAGTGGCTCTCCGAATCCCGGCTCGTCCGCGCGACGCATGGCGTGATCACCAACGCCCGGGAAGATCATTTGGATGTCATGGGTCCCACGGAATATGACGTAGCCTGCGCGTTGGCCGCGACAGTGCCTGTGGAAGGAACCCTCTACACCGCCGAACAACGCCGACTCGATGTCTTTGCCAACGCGGCGCTCGATCGGCGCACAAAGCTGGTCGCCGTTGGGCAATCCGACGTCGACGTCATCACGCCGGACG
>JALHLM010000348.1 GCA_022844585.1 Pirellulales bacterium
CTTCAGCGGACAGATACTGCTCGACGCCAGCTTCGGCGTCGCAGGCGATGATGGAACTCGCATAGCCGGTGAAAGCGCGCAAGCCAGCTTCCAGCCAATGGGCATCGTGCGCCGTGACAATCAAACGCACATAGCGGAGGCGAAACGCCTCGGCGAAGGTGTCATCGATAAGCGTCTGACCAAGCTGCACGCCGCGCCGCCTCCGGTTGGTTAGCAGGATCGAATCGGCACAGTATAGCGGGTAGCGGCGGAGGATTCACCACGAAGACG
The DNA here is from genome assembly GCA_022844585.1 of Pirellulales bacterium. Taxonomy (GTDB): domain Bacteria; phylum Planctomycetota; class Planctomycetia; order Pirellulales; family JALHLM01; genus JALHLM01. The sequence continues at coordinate 271 of JALHLM010000348.1, forward strand.
CGGAGGCACGGAGAAGGGGAATGCTTTTTGAACCGCAGAGGCGCCGAGGGGGAGGAGGGGGAAGTGACGAGGGCGGAGTGACGAGTGACAACTTCGGAGGCAAAGTCATTTAGCGTGGCAGAATCTACTTCCATACTACTTCACCTACTTCCCAATACTAAAAACTTCAAACTAGCCAAAAACTTCAAACTTTCTCCAACTCCCCTTCCCGCGATTCGCCGCGTTGGTTTGCTTGCCAGTATTTTCTGGTGGCGACGTCCAGGCAGGTCAGCCAGCCTTCGCCGTAGACCCAGGTGTCGATGCAAATTGTGTGGCCGAGGTCGAGGGGCAGGCCGTTTACTTGCCGCGTGTGTCCGCAGATGACGGTTTTCCCGGACTGGTGCGGGCCGCGGTCGCGGAGTTTGTCCCAGCGGAGGACTTCCATTTGTTGCTCTGCGAGCGGCAACTGCGGCTCCACGCCGGCGTGGACAAAGAGATGGGTGCCGGTCTCGTACCATTCGCGGCAGCGTTCGGTGAAGAAAGCGCGATGGGCGGCCGGGATCGAGTCGTGTTCGTACGCGTCGCGAGCGAGGCCATAGGAAGCCAAGGTCTCCAGGCCCCCGAACATTAGCCAGCCGGACATGGTTTCCGGCTGGTCGGCCGCCTCGAGCATCATCTGCTCATGGTTCCCCAACAGTGGAACCAGGCGGCAATCGCTTTCCAGCGCCAGGAGCATTTCGACGACTCCGCGCGAATCGGGGCCGCGATCGACGTAGTCTCCGAGCGTAACGATTGTATCGGCCGCGTGCGGCTGAATCATCGCCAGCAGTGTTTCGAAGGCGGTGCGGCAGCCGTGGATATCACCGATGGCCAGCGTCCGACCGCCGGACGTCGTCGCCCGTGCCTTGCTGGTGGTATGTCCTGCGGAACGTGACGACTTTTTGGCCAAGACTGGATGTCCGATCCGTGTGCAATCGTTGCCGCGAGTTCCCGATGTTCCCGCCCCAGCGTCGTTTACCTCGGAAACGCGGCCGTTCCGTGCTGGCGTCCCCCGCTAAAGTTATACTATCATGGCCGCCGCGAGGGGCGACGCTTCGTGGCGCAGGAATTTCTCCGGAAAGCATTGCGACGATGGACCCGGCGCCGGCATTTCGCGTAACGTACTGGGGCGTGACGGGTTCCTATCCGCGCCCGCAGCCAGCGGCCGAACTCGCGACGTCCCTCGCGCACCTCCTGGGTGCTGCGACCGAACATCACGGCCAGGAAGCGATCAGCGCGGCACTGGGCGATACGGCGGGGCTCGAACAATTGTTCGCGGCGCGAGACGGCGAATCCCCGTGCTTTTTCGGCGGCGACACCACCTGCATCCAGATCACGGCGGGGGACCAACTCTTTATCGTTGACGCCGGCACGGGCCTGCGGTTGTTAAGCCAGCAGCTCGCGCGCACCACCGGCTTGCGCGGGAATATTTTCCTCACGCATGCGCATTTCGATCATCTCTGCGCGCTGCCGTTCTTCGAACCGCTTTACGATCCGACTGCGCGGTTCCTCGTGCGTGGCGCTCAGCGCGTGCTGGCCGCTATGGAGCGGATTGGGCTTCCCAACTCGGATTTGTCCGGAACATTCTTGCCGCAGACCGTCGACCAGATGCCGGGACTGATGGGCTGTGCGGCGATCGAAGCGGGGGAATCGCTGCGTTGTGCTGATGTAACCGTCTCGACGTTTGCACTAAATCATCCGGGCGGCAGCCTGGCGTATCGCTTTGACCGCGCGGGAAAATCGATTGTCATCGCCACCGATCACGAGCAGGCGGAGACGCCGGACTCGGCGCTAGCCAAATTCGCCCAGGGAGCGGACCTGCTTTACATGGACGCGCAGTATTTGCAGCGCGAGTACGCAGGCGAGACGGGCATCGGCGACGAAGCGCCGCAGGCCCGCATCGGCTGGGGGCACACGCCGATCGAGGCCTGCCTGCCGACGGCCATTGCCGCAGGCGTGAAGCGACTCGATCTCGGGCATCATGAGCCACGACGCAGCGATGCAATGCTCCGCGAACTTGATGGCTACGCGAGGCAACTTCCCAACGCGGGCGGTTCGCTGCGGGCGGGACTCGCGTATCAAGGGCTGACGGTGAACGTGTAGTTAGACCGTCTCGCCCAGCAACTTAAGCACAGGCTTGGTTTGTTCCGCCAATTGCGCGGCAAGAGGATCCTCCGACACGCTTTCCAATTGATCGCGAATCAACGCCAGCGCCTCGCCCGTGGAAACGGGATTTGGCGGCTCGGCCGCGAGATGACCTTCCATCGTCGACAGCAGATTAGTTACCTCGGCGACGATCGAATTTGGCAACTTCGGCAATGCGCCGCGGATTTCGCCGTGAATCCGCCGCACGCGTTGCAGGTCGTCGCGCGACAGCGAGGGGCGGGCGTCGTCCTCCGTCTGGGCGGGCGACGGCGTGGTCAGACTAGCGACATGGTCCGGTTGCGATGGTAAGGATTGCATCGTTCCGCTCCAGAAAGTGTGTGGGGTTCGCTTTCGGAAACGCAAACGGCGCGCCGGGCACTCGAACCTTGTCTGCGCAGTAAGCCGTATGGTACGGTGAAATCATGGCGAAAGGCATGTCCGACAACTTGCAGGCTGGGCTAACGGCCTGCTTCTTGCTCCTGATCCCGTTGGTCACGAGCCAGGCGCTTGGCGCGGAACGGGTAAAGCTGTTGCGCGACGGGAAGGAAATCAACCTGACTGGTCGCCTGGAGATCAAGGCGGCCGACGGCGGGCTGCTACTTCTGGCGCAAGACGGCGTGCTTTGGAATATCGAGCCGGCGGAGCAGGTCTCGCACACCTCGGACGCGGAAGACTTCACGCCCTACGACCGCGAACAAATCGGAACGGAACTTCTGGCGGAATTGCCTGAGGGCTTTGAGGTCCATTCGACGGCGCACTACCTGATCTGCCACAACACTTCGAAGGCGTATGCGCAATGGTGCGGCGCGCTGTTCGAGCGACTGTACCTGGCGTTCAACAATTATTGGAAGCGCAACGACTTCAATCTCCACGAACCGGAGTTTCCGCTCGTGGCAATCGTGTTCGCCGATCAGCAGCAGTACGTGGCCCATGCGGAAAAGGAAGTCGGCGCGGCGGCGAAGTCGATCATTGGCTATTACAACTTGCAAACCAACCGCATGACGATGTACGACCTCTCCGGATCGGCCAGCTTGCGGCAACCGGGAGATCGCCGTTCCAACGCCGCGCAAATCAATCAATTGCTAAGTCGCCCCGAAGCGGAGCGCACCGTGGCGACAATCATCCACGAGGCGACGCATCAGATCGCCTACAATTGCGGTTTTCAAACTCGCCTGACGGACGTGCCGATGTGGGTCAACGAAGGACTGGCAAGTTACTTCGAATCCCCGGACCTCGGCCGTGGCAAAGGCTGGCGGACGATCGGCGCCGTGAATCATTTTCGCTTGGAAGGCTTTCGCGATTACCTCTCGCGGCGCGGCTCGCGTTCGCTCGAAAGCCTGTTAGCTGAAGGCCTCTTAGCGGACAAAGGCCGCTTCCGCGACTCGCGGCAAGCCGCCGACGCGTATAGCGAAGCCTGGGCCCTCAACTACTACTTGTTCCAGAAGCACGCCAAGAAGTATCACGCCTACCTCGCGGGCCTGTCGAAGAAACGTCCGCTGGTACAGGACACCGCGGACGAACGACTGCTCGAATTCAAGCAGGCCTTCGGCCCGGACCTGCAGGAATTCGACCAGCAATTCCTGCGCTACATGGAACGCGTTGAGTAGAGCAGTGCCCTGCTACTTCTCGCCCCAGCGCGCTTCCAGCCAGCGAGACAAGTAACCGAGCGGGACGCTCATCGCCAGGTAGAGGGCCGCGGTCAACAAGCCCAGCTCCACGAACTTCAAGCTGGAGCGCGAGAGGATCAGGTACTCCTTGGTCAGCTCGCGGACGGCGATCACGCTCACCAGGCTCGTGTCTTTGAAGAGCGCGACGAGATCGTTCGTCATCGGTCCCAGCGCCGTGCGGATTGCTTGCGGAAAAATGATCCGACGAAACGTCATCGTCTCTGGCATGCCCAGTGCCCGGGCGGCTTCCCATTGCCCGCGCGGGACGGCGCTGATGGCGCTGCGATAGATTTCGGATTCATAGGCGGCGTAGTTCAGGCCAAAGCCGATCACGGCGGCCGCAATCGCCGGCAACTGAAAATCCTCGCCGGAGATGCCGTAGTAGAGGAAGTACAGCACCAACAGCAACGGCACGCCGCGGAAGAATTCCACGTAGCCGAGCGCGGCGGCGCGGGCTGGCCAAGGTCCGTAGAGTCGCAGCACGCACACCAACAAGCCGATCAGCATCGCCACGGTCATGCTCATCACGGTGAGCAAGATCGTCATGCCGGCGGCGCTCACCAAGAGCGGCGCATACTTGGAAAACGTCCAGGAATCCGCGGCGGCGGTGACGAGATCGATATTCACGAATTCCGTTGGCAACACCTGCAACGCCGCGTCGGGGCGTCCGTCCGCCGCAAACCCTAGGCCCTTAAGTTCCGCTTCCGCGTGATCGCCCCGCGCGAGCGCCGCCTGCTGATCGCTCCACAACCGCCATTTGCGCAGCGATTGCTGCCAGCGGCCGCTTTGCATTAGCTCACCGAGCGCTTGATCAACGCCTTTGGCGAGTGTTTCGTCCGCTGGACGCATGCCGATTGCATATTCCCCGGGCGCGAATGTCGGTTCGACCAACTTGAGCCGTGGATTGGTACTGGCGTAGTACACGGCGATGGGCGCATCGAGCAACACGGCGTCGACGCGACCAAGGTCGAGATCAAGATACGGGCCGACGTTGTCGTCGTAGCCCGTGACGTCGCGAGCGCCCACCGTTTCCAACAGTTCTGCCGCGGCGCTGCCACTCAACGTGCCGACGGGGCGGCGGAGGCAATCGTCCAGAGTGCGAATCGCCTCTTCATCTTTGCGCACGGTGAGTTGCTGCGCGAAGATGAAATAAGGACGCGAGAATCGGACGCTATTGCGCCGCTCCGCCGAGACTTCGTAGCCGGAGATCAGCAGATCGAAATCGTTCTTCTCTAATCCGAGTTGTAAGCTGACCCACTCGTATTGCACGAACTCGGCGCGAATCGGTTTGCCGAGACGTTTCGATAGTTGTTCCGCCAACAGGTCGGCGAGTTCCACTTCGAAACCGATCACGCGTTTCGGATCCTCGGGATCGCGGAGTTGATACGGCGCTCCCCCTTCAGCGTCGCCGCCCCAACGGAGAACGCCGCCGGACAGCCTTGCGCGGAGGGCGTCGAGCTCGGCGTCTTGCGCCTGGAGTACGCCGGCACTCGCAACGACGACTACGAACAGCAACCAGACCAGGCGATGCATCGTGGAATCGGCTCCCTTTTTCGAATGCGCCAGACCAGTGACGCCGCGACATTAGACTGCGGGAGTGCATGGATGAAAAGTCCGCCGAAGCGGACGGAATGCAGGCGCAGGATTCGTTCCACTAGCCCGTAGCGCCAGCGAGGGGGAGTAGACGCTGACGATCGCTGGACGAGAACGCCAAGAGGACGTTCTGATCCGCCCGAACTGTGCTCCATCGTAAAGAAGGATTGCTTTGCGTATTCGATTCGCATAACAGCAACGCCAATTCCCCCTCGCTGGCGCTACGGGCTAGTGTCGTTGGCTCTGCGTATGCACTTTGCGAAACCGGAGCCGGTGCGCAGGGTTAGACAAGGTAGAGACACGGCTGGCCGTGCATCGCACCACCCACATGTCACGTGCAGGATTTCGCCATGAGAGTCAGGTTCGCCCTCGGTCTGGGCTTCGTCGCGCTATGCGTCATGCCATTGAACGCCTTCGGGCAAGCGCCGCCGGCGCCGGATGAAAACCGCGACGAGGCGCGTACGGAGGAGCGCAAGTCGCCCGATCGAGAAGAGCGAGGCCGCGACCGCGAAGAACGGGATGGCCGACGAGACGCCGAGCGGCCGCGCCCGGTGCTCGACACGATTTTCCGCCGCCTGGACGTCAGCCAGGATGGAGAACTGGAGCCAGCGGAGATCCCCGCGGAGCGCCGGCAAATGTTCCGCCGCCTGGTGACCGAAGCCGATGCGAACGACGACCGCAAATTGACGCGCGAGGAATTCGACGCAGGCATGGCCAAGCTTCAAGATGGCATTCAGGATCGATTTCGCCTGGCGACCGAGCGGTTCCGAGGCCAGGGCCCGAACGGTGATCGTGGCCCAGGCGAACGCCCGATGCGTCCCATGGCGGGGCTTTTTGGCACGCTCGACAACGATGGCGACGGGAAGATTTCCGAGCGCGAATTAGACACGGCGCAGCGTTCCTTGCGGCAACTGGATCGCAATGGCGATGGCGAACTGACGCCGAACGAATTCGGCGCGCCGGGACGGCC
>JALHLM010000349.1 GCA_022844585.1 Pirellulales bacterium
ACTACTTTACTCCTCTTCTCCTTTACTCCTCTCTCCTACTTTCCTTTCCCCAAAAACTGCTTAATCGCCCCATAAATTCCGTCCTTGTTTTTGATTTCCGCGATCACCAGGTTTTCGTTTTTTTCGCCGAGGCGGCCGTTCAGGGCTCGCAGGTAGTCGCCGCTGCCGTAGGGGCTTTCCACCTGGCCGTAGCAGAACAGGTTCACTTGCGGCAGCAGCGTTTCGCTGAGCATCTTCAAACTTTGTTCGTTGTCTTCGCCCCAGTTGTCGCCGTCGGAGAATTGGAAGCAGTACAAATTCCATTCCGCGGCGGGAAGTTCCTTCTCGATCAGCTCCATACAGACGCGATACGCGCTGCTGATCCGCGTGCCGCCGCTTTCGCGCGTGTGATAGAACGTGTGTTCGTCGACCGCTTTCGCCACGGCGTCGTGAATGATGTAGCGCGTTTCCAGGCCCTGGTAGTTGGTCTTCAACCAGGCGTCGATCCAGAACGCCGTCGTGCGGACAATTTCCTTCTGCTCGTCGGTCATCGAACCGGAGACGTCCATCATGTAGATGGCCACCGCGTTCGCTTCCGGCTGGTTGATCGTCCTCCAGGATCGATATCGCTTGTCGTCGCGAATCGGGACGATCTTGGGCTCCACCGGCTGATAGGTGTTCGACGAAATCTGCCGCCGCAACGCTTCCATGTACGTCCGCTTGAAATGTCGGAGCGATTCCGGACCCGTGCGGCGGATGCTGGAGTATTTCGTCTTTTCCTGTTCGAGTTGCGCCTTGCCTTTCGGTTCGATCCGCGGCAGTTCCAGTTCGTCGCCCAGTATCTGCGCCAACTCTTCAAGCGAGATGTCGACTTCCAGGATATGCGCGCCGGGATCGCTGCCGGCCTGGCCCGTGCCGCCGTCTTCATCGCCGGGCTTGCCGATCTGATCGCCTTCTTCCCCCTCGCCTTGGCCGACGCCGCCGGAGCCGTTCTTGCCGTAGCGGAAATTCGGCACGTCCAACTGAGGAATGGGAATACTGACCAGATCGCGGCCCTTCCGGCCGATCATCTCGCCGTGAGTCACGTATTTGCGGAGATTCTCCCGAATCTTCCCGCGCACAATCTGGCGAAACCGCGACTGATCGCGGTCAATCTTTAAAACCATGTACCCACCCGGGCTGAGGTCCTTTTTTCAACGCGGAGGCGCTGAGTCGCAGAGGGGGGAGAGGGGAATAACGAATTTCGAAATCCGAATGTCGAATGTCTGAATGTTACTAAACACGTTTGCTCTTTTTCCAAGACATTCAGTCATTCGAACTTCGACATTCATTCGTCATTCGGGTTTCGAAATTCGACATTCGCCTCTCTCCTCTGCGTCTCAGCGCCTCTGCGGTTCAAACTGCGTTACCCACGTTTCACGTCCCCGCGCGCGAAGATGCTCGCCACGTAGTTCAGTACGTCCGACGCGCTTTCGTCGTCGTAGCCGTAGTCGCGGATCAGGCGGCTTTTCACCACGTCGATCTTGGCCTGCGTGTCGGCGTCGACGACGTTCGTGACCAGGCTGGTGAGCTTGATCGAATCTTTCTGATCCTCGAACAACTTGAGCTCCAGCGCCTTGTGCAGCCGCTCGTTCGTTTTGTAATCGAACGTCCGGCCGTCGATCGACAGCGCGCCGATGTAGTTCATGATCTCCCGGCGGAAATCGTCCTTGCGGCTTTCCGGGATGTCGATCTTGTCTTCGATCGACCGCATCAGCCGCTCGTCCGGCTCTTCGTACTGGCCGGTGAACTTGTTCTTGACCTTTTCGCGTTGCGTGTAGGCCTTAATGTTGTCGATGTAGTTGCCGCCGAGGCGCTTCAGCGCGTCGTCGTCGGCCGCAATCGCCCGTTGCACCTCGTTCTTGACGATGTTCTCGTACTCTTCCTTCACCACCTGGAGCAATTCCCGGTAGTGCTGCTTGACTTCTTCGTCGTTGATCAGGCTGTGGTGCTTGAGGCCGGCCTCCAACTCATTCATCACCATGAACGGGTTGATCGACGTCGCCTCGGGGTGCGCCACCAAGGCATTGGAAATCTTATCCTGCACGTAGCGCGGCGAGATGCCGAGCATGCCTTCGTTCGTGGATTGCTCGCGCAATTCCTTGATATTGTCCTCGGTGAAGCCTGGCAGCGTTTTGCCGTTGTAGAGCTTCAACTTTTGCAGCAGCGTCAGGCTGGCGTTCTTGGGCTGTTCGAGCCGTGTGAGGATCGCCCACATCGCCGCCATTTCGATCGTGTGCGGGGCGATGTGCTTGCCTTTGACCTTCTGCTTGTTGTAGTCCTTCTCGTAGATCTTGATCTCGTCCGCCAGCGTGGTGACGTACGGCACGTCGATCTTCACCGTCCGGTCGCGGAGCGCTTCCATGAATTCGTTGTTCTGCAGCCGGCGATACTCCGGCTCGTTCGTGTGGCCGATGATCACCTCGTCGATGTCGGTCTGCGCGAACTTCTTCGGCTTGACCTTGTGCTCCTGGCTCGCGCCCAGCAGGTCGTACAGGAACGCCACGTCGAGCTTCAGCACTTCCACGAACTCAATGATGCCGCGATTCGCGACATTGAATTCCCCGTCGAAATTGAACGCCCGCGGATCGCTGTCGCTGCCGTATTCGGCGATCTTGCGGTAGTTGATGTCGCCGGTCAGCTCGGTCGAGTCCTGGTTCTTTTCGTCCTTCGGCTGGAACGTGCCGATGCCGATGCGGTCTTTCTCGCTCAGGATCAGTCGCCGCACGCGGAGATCCTGAATCAACCGCGTCCAGTCGCCGCCATAGTGCTTAAGGCGATCGGTGTACACATACCGGCAGAACGGGCAAAGTTCGCCGTTGATCTTCACCTGGTACTCGCCCGGTTCGCGGCCGGCGTTGAGTTGATCGGCCACGTCCTTGCGGAACCGTCCCGGAATGATGTGTAGCGGCTCCTCGTTCATCGGGCACCACTGCGTGACGTTCGAATCTTCGAGCGACACCCAGCCCATGGCGTACAACGCGCCGTTGTCCGACGACGTGTAGCGCTCGACCCCCTTCTTCAGCATCCGCGCGATGGTGCTCTTGCTGCTGCCGACCGGGCCGTGCAACAACAACACGCGGCGCTCGATGCCATAGCCCTGCGCGGCGCTGCGGAAGGCGTTGACGAGCGCCCGCAACGTCTCATCCAAGCCGAACACCGCGTCGCGGCCTTCGTCCTCAGGATCGGTGAAGAAGCGATACCGCACCTTCTTCTCGCGGTTCTTCTCGTAGGCTTCCACGCCGTACGAGGTGATCATGTCGTACAACCGCTCGTAAGCGTTGCGCGTCACCTCCGGGTGCTGTTTCACCAGCTCCAGATATTCGTCGAAGGAGCCCTCCCAGTTTTTCCGCTTGAACTGTTCGAGGTCCTGGCGCTCCGCGATCAGATTGATGATGTTTTGTCCGCTGACCATCGAGCATCTCCCCCGGGTCGTGTCGCACGATCTTCGTTCGACGTTGACGCGGTTCACCCTGTGTGTGTGCGAAGAATGAGTATCGGTATGAGGCGTTTCGGCATCCTGAAAACTCGTGGGCAAGTGCGCGGGGACTGTTCGCAAGCGGGCGCAAACGCCGCCGATTCGGCCAGCGGGCCTGATAAGAGTTGGCGAGGCTTCCCGGTACGCCACCTTTGCGGCCGACGTCGCGCTACTCGTCTTGTTCCCCAATTCGTGGCGATGCCAGTCGAGCGCAGGCGGAATCGGTCCGGGAGTTGACCTCTGCAATGCATAGGTCAGCCGGGCTGAGACCCGTGGCGTTCGAAAGCTCGCGGCGCGGAGCGCGCAGCGTCAAGGGCGGTTAAACCGACCTAGCACGAGCAATCGCCAAGGTAAGAGGGAACTTGGAAAAGAGCGTTCCGAGCCGCAAATTTTCGGCGATACCAGGCGGGAAGTCCGTCTTCTCTGGGCAAGCACCGCATACGAACCGACGTCAGCCGCCCCTTACGTCGTCGCCTAGCACTATCAATCAAGTATCGCCTCAATACCCAAGTGCGGCAATATCAATCTTGGGACATATGTCCGGCGGTCTCGCCAAAATGTCGAGTTGAATTGAATTCAACTACTTGCTGTACAATGGTTTGATGCAAGCGAAGCAAACCGATTCCCGCTCGTCATTTTTTTGGTTGGCGCGTTTCCCACCCGATAGGCGATTGGGAAACGCAGGGTCGAACTCCGTCTGTAGCCGACCTCTGTGAGGTCGGTGGAGGGGCAATTTTTCTTACTCGACGCCTGAAATATCGACGACTGTTCTCCCCGAGGTCACAGACCTCGGCTACAGTGAACGGGCACGACAAACGCGCTTACGCCGGCAGCAGCCGCTGAACGCTTTCAATCAGCCGGTCCATCGCAAACGGCTTGCGGATGTAGTCGTCCACACCGAGCATTTCCGCGTAGGCCTTGTGCCGGCTGCCTTCATTGGCCGTGATCATAATCACGCGGATCGGCACCGGGCGGGTGCGACGGAGCTTTTCCAGTACCAGGAAGCCGCTGCGTTTCGGCATCATCATGTCCAGGATCATCAGATCCGGGTCTTCGCGTTCGGCCAGGGCGAGGCCCTGATTGCCGTCCCGGGCGACGACGATTTGATACCCCTTGGATTCGAGGGCGATCCTCATTGAATCGACGATCTCATTGTCGTCGTCCACGAGCAGGATACGCTTTCCGGTAGCTTGTTTCGCGTCCGCCATCGCGTCGCCGGCCCTCGGTAGGTACTGGTGGCAGTAGGAGGCCGGCCGGAATCTCCGCCAGCCGACCAACCATAACTAGCCGAGCGGGCAGGGCTTTGCAAGGATAGCGGTGCGCGGCGCGACCTTAAATCAGCGCAGAACGCAATCGTCTTGCCGAAGCAGCTATTGCGCCAGCGCCCCTTCCGGCAAGGTCGACTTGCGAATCTCGGCCAGTACCGGATCGCCGTTTGGCATCCGCGCTTTCGCCCCGTCGGGCGTCATTAAGAGCGTGTAAACCAGGTAGTCGAGGTCCTCGCTCAGAAACTGCCCGTGGCCGTCGGCAAAGGTGGCAACCACGCCGCCGGAGTGAAAACTCGACGGGCGCACGTGCAGCAAATCCTTGCTTTCCGTCAGCGGCGGCTTGAGACCGTTGATTCGCGCCGGCGAGGGGGGATCGAGCGAATTCTGCCACCAGATCCCGATGCGCTGCTCTTTCTGCCAGTCGATCCAACTTACGACTTCAGCGCGATCGGTGATTGCCAACGTACTCCGCGCCCCATCCCGCATGTCCGACAAGCGAAACTGCGTGCGCCGGGCGCCGGCGTTTTTCGATTTCATCGTGTCATGAAAAATCCCGTTCGCGGCGTAGTCCGGCGGCGCGGTGGTGTCGTCGATCATCGCATCCTGAACACCACAATTGGCAGCATAACTGGATGGCGTCGTGGAATTGCCACCATCATCCGCTGGGCAGACGAAAAACGTCACCAACTCCGTCGGCTCTTGCGCGACAAGCTCTCCGCCTGGCGAATAGCTGCGGTAGATGTCCTGCCGTTCCAGATACGGCAGTAGCGAAAACTGCCAGCTCACCGTCTTCCACGTGCCCGGCGCGCCCAGTTGCTCGCGCCAGCCGGGAAAGCGGGCTTTCGCTTGTTCAAACGACTGTACAGCGAGCATCACCTCGCGTTGCCGGTTCAGGCAAGTCGCCTGTCGCGAAGCGTCGCGACTTTTTAACACCGCCGGCGCGGCGAGCGCCACCAGCAGGCCGATCAGAAAGATTACGATCAATAACTCAATTATCGTAAATCCGCGTCGCATGGCATGTCCCTCCTGCCGCCAAGATACGACTTCGGTCAGCACGGGTAAAGCAATTCGCTTTCGTTTTCTTGGTTCGCCAAACGAGGACAATCCGCGGGCTTGCGCAATCCTAAAGGTCGCCGGAATGTTCGTAGGCTTCGCGCTCGAATGGATTATCAAGATAGGGCCGGCGCCCGGTACACCAGAGGAACAACGACCAGCCCAAATACGCCGGTCCCATCAAGAAACCCCAGCGTTCGAACTGCCGTACATGGACCAGTTCGTGTTCGCGGGCGATATCAAGCGCCGCGGCGGTTTGACCGAGCACTGTGTGTCCCAACGTGAAGGCCAGCGTCGACTCCCCCAACGGTAAATGGCGGACAAACCACTGCACGCCGCCGCCGTGGAATTCAATCACCCGGCCGCGACGCTGGGCGCTAGCGCCAAAGCAAAGCCCCAGCGCGCCGATCGCCAATCCCGCCAAGGTATAGGGCGAGGCCCAAGCAATCGCCAGAGCGCGCCAAAACTTGTGCATGATTGGAGATGCGTGGTACTACCGTCGCCGGAATAACAGCGCCGCGAGACCGATCGCGGCCATCAGCATCGTGCCGGGTTCGGGCACCGCATTTGCGCCGCCCGTGCCGGCGCCGAAGTTGTTGCGGACGTTATTCAAGTCTTCGATGGTGACCTGGTTGTCGCCATTGGTGTCGCCCAAGCCAGTGCCGCCGAAATTGTTGCGGACATTGTTCAGGTCCTCGATGGTGACCTTCCCGTCTCCGTTGGTGTCCCCCTCGACCTGAACGTCGATATTCCGCAACGGTGAGAAATCCTGCGTCGTCGTGCCGGAGCCGAAGAGATTGGCGGTACCGAAGGTGCTGCTGCTGCCATCGCGAAGATCGGAAGAGC
>JALHLM010000350.1 GCA_022844585.1 Pirellulales bacterium
CACGGACGGAGTTCGCGGCGTCAAGTTGCGGGCGCGCCGAAATCTCGCTCGCAAGTCGACTGATGCTTTCGAGCACGTCGATGGCCGGATAGTGTCCCTTGCCGGCCAAGTTGCGCGAGAGCCAGGTGTGCCCGTCGAGCAGCCCGCGCACGCAATCGGCGATTGGTTCGTTGTGATCGTCACCTTCGACCAGCACGCTGTAAAACCCGGTAATACTGCCGAGCGGACTACGCCCCGCGCGTTCCACCAGCCGCGGCAACAGCGCGAACACACTGGGCGGATATCCGCGCGTGGTCGGCGGTTCGCCGGTGGCGAGGCCGATTTCCCGCTGCGCAAGCGCGAACCGCGTGAGGGAATCCATCACCAGCAGCACGTCTTTGCGCTGATCGCGGAAGTATTCGGCGATCGCCGTGGCGAATAGCGCGGCGCGCACGCGGACCAACGCCGGTTCGTCGCTGGTGGCCACAACGACGACGCTGCGCGCGAGTCCCTGTGGACCCAGGTCGCGCTCGATGAATTCGCGCACTTCGCGGCCGCGCTCGCCGATCAACGCGATCACGTTGACGTCGGCTGAAGTGTATTTGGCCATCATGCCCAGCAGCACGCTCTTGCCGACGCCGGAGCCGGCGAAGATGCCCATGCGCTGTCCCTTGCCGCAGGTGAGCATGCCGTCGATGGCGCGGATGCCAGTCGTGAGCGGTGCGTCGATCTTCGGGCGCTCCATGGCGTTCGGCGGTTTGCGCTCCAGCGGCACGCGCTGGTTCAAAACCGGTTGCGCGCCGCCGTCGAAGGCCTGCCCACGCGCGTTCATCACGCGCCCCAGCAATTCGTCTCCCACGCGAACCCAACGCGCCGTGCGCCGCAAGCGCACGCGATTGCCATGCCTCACGCCCGCGAGATCATCGAGCGGATAAAGCAACGTGAGATGATCTTTGAACCCCACGACTTCGGCGTCCAACGGCGGCCCGGCCTGGCGTTCGATCTCCGCCAACGCCCCGACCGGCGCAGGAAAACCCGCCACGGCGACGGCCATGCCAATCGTATGCACAACGCTCCCCTCAAGGCGCGTCGGCATGATGTCGGCGAGTTGCGAGGCGTACGTGGTGGACATGTGATTAAATCAGGAATGTGGAAGTAAGGAACAGCTACTTCTCACACAACTCCTGCTCAATGCGCGCGAGTTGCGCTTCAAACGTCTGGTCAATCAACCCGAACTCCGTTTCCACGCGGCAACCGCCGGGCGGGAGCGTGGCGTCCGGCGTGATTTCCACGCTGCCGAGTCCGCCACCGGCGCCGACGAGTTGCTGGATCTGCGTGGCGAGACCCGCGTGATCTTTGTCGTTGAGCCGCAGCCGCACGCGCGATTGTCCGGCCGCCAGGTCGAGGGCTTCGCGAACGAGCTTGAGCGTGATCTTGGGATCGCGTTCCGCTTCGCGCCGCAAGATCCGGCCGGCGATGGCGCACGCCAGCGACACCGCGCGGCTTTCCCAATGGGCCAGCCAGTTCTGCCGCGCCGCGGTGATGTCTTTCGCCGCTTGCGCGAGCGCCGTCATCGCCGGTTGCAATTGCGCGGCCAGGCGTTGATCGACCTGCTTCTCGGCTGCTGCCGCCGCGGCCTTCTGGCCTTCTTGCTGTGCTTTCGCCTTCAACGCCGCGGCTTCTTTCACCGCGTCGGACACGATCTGCTTGGCCTGCTCGCGAACCTTGGCCAAATACGCGTCGGCCTGTTGCGAGATGTCCTCATAGTTGAAGGCCACGCCGGGCACGGCCTGGTTGCGTTCGCTGGCTTTGATCACCGATCCCATCGCACGGTTCCTTCCTTCAAGCGGCGGCCAGGGCCGCGGTGGATGGAACGTTGGACTTCGCGACGGATTGCTCAGCACGCGCGGCCAGTTGCGCTTGCGCGGCTTCGATATCGGACAAGCGCGTCGGATGTAGCTGCGACGTCGCGCGGCGATAGAACTTCGCGTCGTCCGGATGCATCGCCGCGGTCAATCGCTGAAAAAAGCCGGGCGTCGCGCCAGCCAGCGCCAAGACGCTGATTTCGGGCGGCGTGGCCAATACCGCTTCCGCCGCGCGGCGCGCGTCCCAACGCTCGAATTCATGCCAGGCGAGCGGAGGGCGCTGTTCGATTTGCGAAGGCGGCGTTTCTTGAATCGGCAGCGTCGCGACCGGCTCGTCGTCCAACGCGGCGCGCCAGGTGTCCGCCAGTCGCGGTCCCGCGGCGTCGAGAATACGGGCCACGATTTGCAGTCCGGCGCTGCGGCGTTCCCGATTGCGTTCGTCGCGCTCGATGCGAATGCGCAGGGCGTTTTCGACTTCGAGCAGAATCTCCGGCGCGGCTTCGTCGAGGTCCGACAAACGTCGCAAGACTTCGGCTCGCAATGGCTCAGGCAGCGCCGCCGCCGTGCGCGCCGATTGATCCGCGGACAGGTACGACAACACGAGGGCGACCGTCTGCGGCCGTTCTTCGCGCAGAAACGTGGCCAGGCGATCGCTACCAGCTTGCAACAGAAATTCAAACGGGCGTCGCGTCGCGAAGGGATTTCTCGGCGCCAGAGCTTCAGATCGATCGGCCGCTTCTGACCCGCGCGCGATGTGCTCGGCGAGCCCGCCGGCGAGTTCGACGCCGTTGTCTTGTCGGGAGTTCTTGGCGACGGGCCGATTGCCGCCGCGCATCACGAACTCTTGAATTACCTCGTCCCGTTCGTCGCCGTCGACTTCTTCCAACCGCACCATCGCCTCGCGCACCTGCCGCGCCTGCTCGTCGGACATGCCGTCCAACAACGCGTCGGCCTGCGCGCGATCCAAGCACGAAACAAGAATGGCGGCCTTGCGGATGGCGGGAGAATGCATGGTTATGAAAAAAGGGTCGTGACAGGTTTAACCGCGGAGGCGCTGAGACGCAGAGACGAGAAAAAGAATTGGGACTCGTCGTTTCTCTTCCCCTCTCTCTTCTCCGCGTCTCTGCGTCTCAGCGGTTCAAACGAATTCAACTCGCGTTGCCGATCCAGGCCCGGAGTACATTGGCCGCCGCATCGGGGTCTTCGCGGACGATTTCGGATAGTTCTTCGCGCAGCGACGGGCCGCCCACACCGCGACGCTTTAGTCTTGGCCCGGCCGCCGCTGCCTTCGCGCCAGGCTCCGCCGGAGCGCCGTGTTCGTCCGTCGTTTCCGGAGCGATGGCCAAGCCCGGTACGCCTGCGGCATTGGAGGATGCTGATTCGGCAACGGGAATGCCGCGCGTCAGGCCGCGAAGCGTCATCAGGCCGAACGCCGCGAGCATGAACAGTGCTACCGTGCTCCACGATTGCGACAACCAGCCGAGCGCCGCGTCGAAGAAGCTGGCCGCCGGCGCTGCTTCCGCCGGCAACGCCGTGAAGGGATTCACCGTCACCGCGTCCAACGCGGGTTGGCCGTCCGGAAGTTTCGGCAACAGAGCCGCCACTGTTTTTTTGATCTTGTCCGTTTCCGTGGCAATGATCGGATCGAGATCTGCTTGCGCGGGCGGCGTGGCCGTCTGTCCTTCCGGCACAGGGTTCCTGGCCCGCCAGACGGCGACGAAGTGATCCTCCGGCACGCTGACCGCAACGCTCACTTGTTCCGGAATGAAGCCGGACGTCTCTGTCGTCGTATTCGTGAACGGCACCGCGTTCTGCACTTCCGAGCGGTTGGTGTTATCGGTCGTAGCGGCTTGTCGTGAAGCTGGCACGGTGACAGCGTTTTGACCGTTCGGAACGGGGCTATTCGCCTCGAAACCCGGTTGCCCGCCGGGGCCGCCGGTGTTGCTGGTCGATTCTGACGTCTGTTCCGACGTGGTGAGCGCCGTAGTGTTGGCCTTGTCGACTTTCATCGATTGCGACGTGCTTCGCGCCTCGGGCGAGACGGTCACCTCGGTGCTGACGACTACGCCGCGCACGAAGGACAAGGATTCCAGAGCGCGGTCTCGATAACTTTGTTCGTAGGCCTTCTTCGCCGCGAAGAGTTCATTGCCGGCGCCGCTGGTGGTTTCAGAGCCGAGCGCCGCGATAGTCTGCCCGGTCTTGCCGTTGATGACACTCACATTTCGTTGTTCGATGCCACAAGCGCCGCACACCAGCTCTCGAAACGCCTTGGCATGATCGGCGGTGATCTCTTGAGTGCCGCGCGGCCAGGCGGAGACGGCGGCGGTGCGTTTCAGCGTGCGACGCATGCCGTGAGCTTTGTCTTCGTGGATGTCGACCGTGGCCCGTTCGATGTCGTCCCACTCGCCAATGATTTTTGCCAGCCGCGAGGCCTGCACGATGGCGCGTTCCGCGTCCCAGCGCCGGTCCGAAGTGAACATGTTGTCATTCTTCAACATCTCGCCGAACTCATTGCCGAATTCCTGCGGCAGCGCATTCCCCTTGGCCATCGCGGCAAGGTAGACGTCCTGTTGTCCGCGCGGAATTCGGATCCGCATCCCCTCAGTGTCCCAGTTGTTCAGGCCAGCCTCGCCGAAGGCGATTTGAATGTCCTGCATTTCCTTGTCAGAAAATGACTTCCCGCCAAGCAAATACGTATCCGCCCCGGAAAACCCGGAATTGAACATATAAGCCACGCTGATGACGACCACGGCGAGCAACAAGCCCGCGGTAATCCGCGCACCCGGCGTCATCGAGCGAAACAAGTCGGTCAGTTGTGCGAAGGCTTTGTTCACGGCGACTATTGTTCCTTAACCGCGGAGGCGCGGAGACGCAGAGGGAGGAGAGGGGGGGTTGGGGTCTGGGAAGTTGTTGACGATTCTTTTCACGCCTTCTTTGAGTTTGGGGACGAAGAAGTTGATCAGTAGTCCGGTGTTGAGTTTTGTGAGTTTGAGATACGTGAGCAGTTGAGCTTCGTGGACTGGGAGTATCGCGTCGACGGTTTTCAACTCCACAATCACGATTTCGTTGACCAACAAATCGATTCGATATCCACAATCCAACTCTATCCCTCGATACACGACCGGCAACTCGACCTCCGTCCGACACAACAACCCCCGGCACTCCAATTCGTACTTCAAACAAGTCTGATAAGCCGACTCCAACAGTCCAGGTCCAAGCTGCCTTGCACCTCAATCGCCCCGCCAATAATCTGATCCGTAACCGCATTGATCACCTCCGCCGCCCGATCCTCATTCAATTTCACTCCCTCCATTCTGGTCCTCTCTCCTTCCCACTCCTCTCCCCTCTGCGTCTCCGCGTCTCTGCGGTTCAAAATGAATTAGACCCGGATGTTCTGCACTTCCTGGTAAGCCGCCACGAGTTTGTTCCTCACCTGCATCATCATCTTGAAGGCGATATCCGCCTTCTGGACCGCCGTGAGCACTTCCGCTGGGTTGACGTCGTCGCCGGTCATCAGGCCTTCGACCGCCTGATGCGCGTCCTGCTGCATCGTGTTCACCTTGTCGAACGACTCGACCAGCATGTTCTTAAAGGACGCGCCTTCACTCGCAGCTCCCTTCATGGAAGGAGGCGCCGGCGGCAACGGCAATTGTGTCGAGAGGGATCCGATTGAGTTCATGCGGCACCAATCATGCGGGGCTGTAACCTACTGAGTTCACCACGGAGACACGGAGGCACGGAGAGAGCGAAGCAATGAAGCCACTCTCCACCGCCGGAGCGCTGAGAGGATTCGAGTGATGTTTGCCAACACTTCTACGCCCTCGGTAACACTGAAGACTGAAAACTGAACACTGAAAACTTCAAACTCCTCTCCGTGCCTCCGTGACTCCGTGGTGCATCCTCTGCCTACGCGAGAATCCTCAGCGTCTGCTGCGCCAACTCCTTGCTCACTTCGATCACGCCGACGTTCGCTTCGTACGAGCGGCTGGCTTCCAGGGCGTTGACGAACTCGGACATCATGTTGATGTTCGGGTATTGCACGTAGCCCTTCGCGTTGGCGTCCGGGTGGAACGGCTCGTACTTCGACAACGGCGGCAATGCGGACGTTTCCACGGAGCTGACCTTCACGCCAGCCGCGCCGAGGGTATCGCCGACCGCTTCGTCAGTTTGGAAGACCACGAACCGCGGCTGAAAGGCTTCCGGCTCGCCGAGTTCGTTGCGCGTGGTCGAGATGTTCGCCAGGTTATTCGACACGGCCGTCATCCGCAGACGTTGCGCGGCCAGGCCCGAGGCGGCGATATCCAGCGCTGGAAACATGTGAGGCTCCTTCCAATGTCTGCTTTCGCTCCGCGAAAGCTTTTCCTTTCGCGGAGCGAAAGCAGACTGTGTTTTGTCTCTGGCTACACCCGTTCGCTGATGGCGGTGTTGAGCAGTCGGAATTGGCTGTTCATGATCGACAGGGCCATGTTGTGTTGAACCTGGTTCTTGGCGATTTCGGTGACCTGACCTTCGATGCCGACGTTCACGCCGTCATGCCGGAGAATGCTCTCCAGGTTCCGGCTCGTGGCGGCCAGCGGATCGACGCCTTCCGGATGCGCTCCGCGCAGACCCTGCGAGCGCCGCAGCGCGTCGCGTTCCTGGAGCGCCTCCTTCAACTTGGCTTGAAACAATTCCGGAGAAAGATCTCGTGTTCGATAGCCGGGCGTGTCGATATTGGCGATGTTTCCGGCCAGCACGTTGTGGCGAGCCTGGGAAAAGTTGACCACTTGTTCCAACAAGGGAACCGACGTCGCTTGAAACAAGT
>JALHLM010000351.1 GCA_022844585.1 Pirellulales bacterium
CGTCGGCCACGATGATATCGTGCATGGCGTGCTGACGTGTTTGTTCGTCGGCGGGCACTGTTTGCTGGAAGGCGTGCCGGGGCTGGGCAAGACGTTGCTGGTGCGCTCCTTGGCGCAGACGTTGGACCTGAACTTCTCGCGCATCCAGTTCACGCCCGACTTGATGCCGGCGGATATTCTCGGCACGAACATGGTCATGGAAACGCCGGAAGGCCGGCGTGTGTTCGAGTTCCAGAAAGGCCCGTTGTTCACGCAGATCTGCCTGGCGGACGAAATCAACCGCGCCACGCCGAAGACGCAGTCGGCCATGCTGGAAACGATGCAGGAAGGGACGATCACTGTCGCGGGGCATCGCCACCAGCTCGACCGGCCGTTCTTTGTGATGGCCACGCAGAATCCCATCGAGCAGGAAGGGACGTATCCGCTGCCCGAGGCGCAGCTCGACCGATTCTTCTTCAAGTTGGTCGTCGGCTACTCGTCGAAGCAGGAACTGTCGACGATCATCGACCGCACCACGCGCGGCGATTTCCCCACGCCGGAAAAAGTCATGGACGGGAAGGAAATTCTCCAGTGGCAGGCGCTGATCCGCGAAGTGATCATCGCCCCGCACGTGCAGGACTACATCGTGCGATTGATCCTGTCGACGCACCCGAACGGCCCGTACGCCCTGCCGATCACGAACCAATACATCCGCTGGGGCTCCAGCCCGCGCGGCGCACAAACGATGGCGCTGGCCTCGAAGGTCCGCGCCTTGTTGGAAGGCCGCTACAACGTCAGTTTCGAAGACGTGCGGCGCGTTTTCTTGCCGGCGATGCGCCACCGCGTGCTGCTGAACTTCGAAGCGCAGGCGGAAGGAATCGAACCAGATCAAGTGTTGTTGGATATTTTGGAACGCTGCCCGGAGAAGAGCGACGAGGCGAAAGCGGCGTGAAGAGAATGATGAATGATGAACGGAGGTAGAACAAAGGCTTGTCACTTATCGCTGCCGTTCCAAAGTCCGCCGCCTATCGTGTACGTCGTTTCTGCAATTCATCATTCATCATTCTGCATTCATCATTTCCGCACCATGTCCACTACCTCCGTCCCGCTCCTCAGCCCCGAACTCCTGGCCCAGCTCGAGCAAATGGAGCTTGTGAGCCGCAAGGTCTTTCGTGGGCGCATGAAAGGGGAGCGGCGCAGCAAGCGCAAAGGGCAGAGCGTGGAGTTCGCGGATTTCCGACCATATGTGGCCGGAGACGACTTGCGGTTCATCGATTGGAATCTGTACGCGCGCCTCGAAAAACTGTTCCTCAAGATGTTCATGGAGGAGGAGGATCTGCACGTTTACGTGTTGATCGACGCCAGCATGTCGATGGATTTTGGCGAGCCGAGTAAGCTGCGCTATGCCAAGCAACTCGCCGGATCGCTGGGCTTTGTAGGGCTCTGCCGGGCGGATCGCGTGAAGATCGAAACGCTGGGACAGCCGCTGCGCACGCCGGGGCCGGTGTTGCGCGGGCGGCGGAATCTGTGGCGGATGCTCGACTACCTGGACGGCATCGAAGCCGGCGAAACGGCCACGCTGTCGGAAGGAGTGAAGAACTTTTGTCTGCGCAATCCGGGCAAGGGCATCGTGGTGTTGATTTCCGACCTGATGGACAAGCACGGGTACGAGGACGCGTTGCGGTACCTGGTCGCGCGGCAGATGGACGCGTATGTGATCCACGTCCTCTCGGCCGAAGAGTTGGAGCCGGACTTGAAGGGGGACCTGCGTCTGGTGGACAGCGAAGACAGCGACATCGCGGAGATCACGATCAGCGTGCCGCTGTTGAAACGCTACAAGCAAACCCTGGCGGCCTTCATCGACGGCGCCCGGAGTTTCTGCATGAAGCGCGGCATGGCGTACATGTTGGCACAGAATCAATTGCCGGTGGAGCAGTTGATGGGGAATTATCTGAGGCAACGCGGGCTGGTGCGCTGAAAAGTTAATTGTCGGCATTGAAGCCCCGAAAGGGGCGACCGTCAGTAGCCAGGGGCGGAAGCCCCTGGTGGAGAGGTTCACGAAAGAAATGAACAGGCCCTGAAAGGGCGACCGAGGATCGTGCCGTTTCGGTCACCCCGTTGGGGTTTGTGAGCTCTTCGTTAGGGCGTCAATTCCAGGGGTTGCCACCCCTGGCTACTGGCGGTCGCCCCTGTCGGGGCTACGGAATTGCCGGCAGCGCCAAATTGATTTGATTTACATTCGCGTGATATGAATCGCGTCGGAAAAAATTCATGAACTGGAATTCCCTCCTCTCGCCGTGGCTTTGGGCGCCGTTGTTGGCGGTGCCGCCGGCGGTGATCATGCTGTATTTCTTGAAGCTCAAGCGGCAGCCGCTCGAGGTGCCGAGCACGTATCTGTGGCTCAAATCGATTGAAGACCTGCACGTCAACAGCCTGTGGCAAAAGCTGCGGCAGAGTTTGCTGTTGTTCCTGCAACTGTTGATTCTGCTGCTGGCGATCATCGCGCTCTTAAACCCGACCTGGCAGGAGCAAAAGCTTTCGGGCAATCATCTCATCTTCTTGGTCGACAACTCCGCCAGCATGGGCGCGACCGACGTGGGGCCGAATCGGCTGGAAGAGGCGAAGCGTCAGATCAACGCGCTCATCGACGAAATGACGTCCGATTCCGAAGCGATGATCATCAGCTTTTCCGACGACGCCCAGGTTGAGCAGAACTTCACTTCCAGCCGTCGGCAACTCCGCGAGCGGCTGGCCTCGATTCAATTGACGAACCGGCCGACGTCGCTGGCCGAGGCGTTGCAAGTTGCGTCGGGTCTGGCGAACCCCGGTCAGGCGGCGTTTGATTCTAGCGATCAATTGGTGGCCGAACCGGTTCCGGCCGCACTTTACATTTTCAGTGACGGGCGCTTCCCCGAGGTCCGCAACTTTGCGCTCGGGAATCTGGATCCGGTGAAGTACGTGCCGATCGGCGAGCCGGACGCGGCGAACATTGGCATCGTTTCGTTCACCACGCAACGGGGCGAGAAGCCCGGGCAGTTGCAGGCGTTCGCGCGGCTGGAGAACTACGGCGCGACGGAAGTGACCGTGGAGTTGACGTTACTCCGCGAAGGGAATCTGATTGACGCCTCGCAGCTCAAAGTGCCGCCGGGGGACTCGGCCGCCACGGCATTTGAGTTGGGCGAGATCGAAGCCGGCGCGCTAGAACTCCGCGCGGCGACCGGCGACAAGCTGGCGATCGACGACGTGGCCTACGCCTCGATCAATCCGCCGCAGCGCTCCAAAGTGTTGCTGATCACGCCCGGCAATGAGCCGCTGCAATTCGCGCTGGCCACCACGCGGGCGGAGCAGTTGTTGGAGCTCACGATCGAGCCCGTCGACTATCTCAAGGCCGAGGCGTATCGCAATCAGGCCGCCGCCGGGGCGTTTGATCTCGTCATCTATGACCGTTGCGTTCCGGTGAACGCCCAAGACGCGACGAAACCGGGCGAACTGCCGCAGGCCAACACCCTGTTCGTCGGCGTGCTGCCTCCGGGGGACGCATGGAAGGCGGATGCGAAGGTCGATATCCCGCAGATCATCGATACGGATCGCAGCCATCCGCTGATGAACCTGATCGAGATGGGGAACGTGCTGATTTACGAAGGGACGCCGCTCAAGCCGCCGCCCGGGAGCACGGTGCTGATTGACTCCAACGCCGGGCCGATGTTCGCGATTGGTCCGCGCGAGGGCTTTGAAGACGCCGTGCTGGGCTTTGAAATCGTCGGCGAAGGGCACTACCGGACGAACTGGTGGTTCCAGCAAGGTTTTCCGGTGTTCGCGATGAATCTGGTCAACTACCTTGGCAGCCGGCAAGTCGAAGCGGTCGCCGGCAGCTCAACGCCCGGGCAGCCGGTCGCGCTCCGCAGCCTGGTCAAACCGGACAAGATCGCCGTCATCACGCCGGCGCAGAAACGCATGGAGGTCCCGCGCGGTCGGCAAAACCTGTATACCTTCCACGATACGCAGCAATTGGGCGTCTATCGGGTGCTGGAAGCGGACACCGAAACGCAGCGTTTCGTGGTCAACTTGTTCGATGGCGCCGAGAGCGATATCCGCACCCGGCCGGACCAGCCGATCAAGATCGGGCATACCGACGTGGCGGGGGAAAGCGGTTGGGAGGTCAGTCGCCGCGACGGCTGGAAATGGTTGTTGATGTTGGCACTCGGTGTGCTGTTGTTCGAGTGGTACGTCTACAACCGCCGCGTCTACCTCTAAAGGGCGACGCCGCGTTACGAACGACGGGATTCCACGCCAGTTAGTTGGTGGAACTCTGTTTCGCGGCGGGGGACTGCGAGACGGACGAAAAAATCGTATACTTCCTTTGCGCCCCTTCCCCGGGGGACGCATTCCAGCGCGCCCTCGAATTGGCTCCCATCGCCCATGGCTCGTAAGCGATCTTCGCAAACGCTGTTGAAGCGGCCCCGTAATCCCGATCGTGACGAAACGGGCAACCGCGGCAAGGTCATCAATCGATTCGTCGAAAACGACCTGATCCGGCGCGTCAGCTACGAGACGTATCGCGACAAAGTCCGCGACGTTTACGACGGTCCTCAGGGGGCCGTGCTGGCCGCGTGCAGCCTGATTTCGCTGCACTCGCCGCTGGGCGATCGCTTGCTGCGTACGCGCAAGTTCGATCTGCGCGGCGCGAAACGGATTCTCGACGTCGGTAGCGGCGCCGGGCAGATCGCCAAGCACCTGCTCAAATACGCCGACGCCGACGCGCGGGTCACCTGCTTCGATCTCTCCGCGGAAATGATGCGGCGCGCGCGCAATCGACTGAAATCCAAAGCGCCGCACTACCTCGTGGCCGATTTGGCGCGGTTGCCGTTCGCGTCCGGCACGTTCGATTGCGTGACGTGCGGGTACGTGCTGGAGCACGTCCCGGATGCGGCGCTCGGGCTCGGCGAGTTGGCTCGCGTGATGCAGCCCGGCGGACGGATGATGTTGCTGGCGACCGAAGACAGCTTTAGTGGCGCGTTCACCAGTCGCCTGTGGCGCTGCCGGACTTACAACCGCGCCGAAATCAAACGCGTCTGCCGCGACATCGGCCTCGTCTGGCACAAAGAGCTGTGGTTCACCCCGCTCCACAAAATGATGCGCGCCGGCGGCATCTGCGTGGAATTGGTGAAGTCGTAGTTCGGTGTTGCAGCCACAGTCTCCTTTCGCTCCGCGAAAGGCTCCGGACCTTTCGCGGAGCGAAAGGAGACGGTGTGTTTTAGGCGGCGCGACGCGGCGAGGGTCGACGCGCCAGTTGCTCGGCCACGGCGCGTTCCACGTGAATCAGGCGTTCGTGGAAGCGGGCGTAATCGGCTGATTCCAATGCGCCGACCAGGTGTCCGGCGAGTTGAGCCACGCCGCGCCATGGGGTGGTTCGAATGGCCGCGCCGAGGACGCTCATCGTGTGCGCGGCGCGCGCGGCGCGCGTCAGGCTGCCCGCCAATTGGCGGCGGAAGAGTCGTTCTTCTTGCAGACCGCGGCGAAATGCTCCGTCGTGTTTCGCGTGGCCAGGTGCGTCGGCGGCCTCGTCGTAGACGACGGAACGCGGCTCGTAGACGGCCGTCCAGCCGACCCGTTTCAACGTCGCTGCGACGTCGACCGCGCAAAGCGTGTCGCCTAGCGAAGGATCGAGTCCGCCGGGCAGGGCATCAATCGCGGCTTTGCGATAAAAGCCGGCACGAATCGTTGGACCCATGATCGCCGTGGCGTCCGTGGGCAACGTGAATCGCGTGGCGCCCGCGCCGAGCACGGTTGGCTGGCCGCTACCGTAATAGGCGACGCCGGTTGCCAGGACTTGCTCCGGATGGTCCCGATCCGATAGCAACGGCGAGACGGCAGCCACGTCGGGCCGCTCGAAATGGGCGATCGCCGCGTCGATCCAGCCGTCGCTGGCTTCCGCGCCGCAGCCCAACAGATGAACGATGGGGGCATAGCTGGCGGCGATGCCGAGGGCGAGACATTGCACGGCGGTCGATCGCTTCGGGGCCGCCACGAAACGGACTTCGCCCGCCAAGTGGTACGGATCGTTGTACGGCACGCTGTGAGGAACAATGACCTCGACGCCGCCGGGCCGGTGTTGCAGCACCGAGACCAGGGTATCCTCCAGACGCCGTAAGTCCCCCAGAAAGGGAACGACTACCGACAAGCGATGCACGGGTAGACCTCGCGGATGTCCGTCCATGACGCGGCGCAACCGACTGATGCGTCCGACTACCGCCGATCGGACATCCTCAATTTTCGGCAGTCCGGGAGTGCCGGATTTACCTGATTTACCGGAAATGCGGGAAAAGACTATTTCACCTCCCCGCCCGGCTCGACAGCCTGAGCGAACTTCCGGATAACGGTGGGATGACTCCTGAAGTTCGCTACCTCGTGTTCGATCTGGAAAGCGTCGCCGACGGCGACCTGGTTTCTCGGCTGCGCTACCCAGGCGAAAAGCTGGACGGCGCCGCGGCGATTGGCCGGTACCGGGCCGAGTTGATGGCCAAGAACGATAGCGATTTCATTCCCTATACGTTCCAGGTGCCGGTCTCGGTGGCGGTGGCCAAGGTCGGCGAAGACCTCCGGTTGCTGGACTTGGTGACGCTCGACGAACCTCGCTTTCGTCCGCACATCATCACCGAGCAT
>JALHLM010000352.1 GCA_022844585.1 Pirellulales bacterium
GAGTTTCCAATGGTTGGCCTTAGCGAGGGACAGTTCTTCGCTGGTCCAGTCGCCGACGGGGCCGATGGCGATGACTACTTCCATTCGCCAAGTGGCGGACTCCGACAGGGGGTTGAGTGGAGGGGCGCCGATTGCGGCGATGTATCGGGGCGTGACGTTGATCCGGTGCGCGAAATCACTCCAGGCGATGGGCTCCGCGATCTCCAGCAGCCGATTGCGGCCGCATTGTTTCGAAGCTTCGATGACGCCACGACGCAGCTTGTTGAGCATGGACTCAGTGACCGGGCCGCTGCGTTGGGTGAGGAGTGGGACCAGTCGGGCGACGCCAAGTTCGGTGGCTTTTTCGACCAGCCATTGTTGACGGTCGCCGGGGGGAAGGGCCACTGCAAAGGTGATGCGCAACGGCAATTCTCGGTCGACCTGCTCCGTGCTCAAGATCGACAATTCCACGTCGCGGCGGCCAAGCCGGGTAATCTGGGCGAGGTATTCCTGGCCTGAGCCGTCGAAAAGTTTGACTGAATCGCCGAGCTTGCCGCGCATTACGTGCAGTAGGTGATGCGCCTCCGCGCCGGTGAGCAGCGCCGTGGCCGCCTGGATCCCCTGTTCGACGAAATAGCGATCGGCCATGGCGCCTGTGCTTGAGGTGAAGTGGATCGCTGGATTCTACCGATTATGGAAGTGGTGCGGCAGCGTCCGATCGCGGACGTTGCGCGCTGCGTCGCGTTCGCCGAACGAGGGGATTCATGTACTTACAACACTGGAAACTCGCACATTCCCCGTTCGCGCCGCGGTACGCCGTGCGCCATTTCTTCGCCAGCCCGACGCATGATGAGGCTCTGGCAAGACTGCAATTTCTGATCGACGACGGGC
Organism: Pirellulales bacterium; assembly: GCA_022844585.1. GTDB lineage: Bacteria > Planctomycetota > Planctomycetia > Pirellulales > JALHLM01 > JALHLM01. Next base: position 871 of record JALHLM010000352.1, read on the forward strand.
GGCGCGTGGGACTGTTGCTGGGCGATCGCGGCAGCGGCAAAACGACGGTGCTGGAAGTGCTCCGCGCCGCCTTGCAGCGCGCGGGCACGACTGCCGTGCTCGTAAACCTGCAAGGCCTGGATGAAGACGAGACGCTGTGGCAAATCGCCGCGACGTGTGGATTGAATCCTACTCGCGAGGCGTCGCGCGGTTGGCTATGGCGATCGGTGATGGACTTCTTGCTCACACAACGCTACCAACAGCGGGCGACGGTGTTGCTGTTCGACGATGCTCATGAGGCCACACCCGAACTGACGTCGCTGCTGTCGCGATTTCTCGATTGGGAACAAACGCCTGAGACACGGTTGACCGTCGTGTTGGCGGCGATGCCAGACCTGGCGGCTCGCTTGGGGCAGCGCGTGTTGCAGCTCGCGGAGTTGCGCGTGAACTTGGAGCCGTGGGACGCCGGCGATACGGCGGCCTACGTGCGCTCCATGCTGGCTGCCGCGCGCTGCGAGTCCGCCGCGTTCAGTTATGCAGCGCTAGAGCGCGTTCACATGCTGACGGGCGGACAACCGCGGCGTGTTGCGCAATTGGCCAACCTTGCTTTGTTGGCTGGCGCCGGACAGGAACTACCGGAAGTGGACGTGAGCACTGTGCAGGGCGTGTTCGACGAGTTGGCGTTGTCCGAGATGATGGTGCCGCGGTGAGAACGGACGGGGAAGTGTCACACGGTCGTGTGACCCATAGTTGCCTTTCGCTCCGCGAAAGGGCATTCCTTTCGCGGAGCGAAAGGAGACTGTGAAGTGCCCGTTTCTATTTCAGCGTCGCCAGGTATTCAATCAGGTCGCGAAGTTCGCTCTTGCTGAGGAACTTCGCCACGGTGTCCGGCATGGCCGAAGGGCCGCTGGCGCGTTCGTCGATGTTTGACTTATCGATCGTGAGTAGTCTTCCCTCGGGCGTTACGAGTTGCAGCGTGGCGTCATCTTCCCCGCGTAACACGCCGGACATGAGACGTCCGTCTTCGAGGGCCACCGTGACCGTTTCGAAACCTTTGGCGATTTGCGCGCTGGGCTGCAGCACCGCTTCGAGCAGGTAGTTGCGGTCTTTCATCGCGGCGATCTGCGAAAGATCCGGCCCAACGTCGCCGCCGCGGCCGGCGATCTTGTGGCACCGCTGGCAGGAGACGTCGCTGCGCGTGAAGAAGATTTGTTGGCCGCGTTCCGCGTTGCCGCCGGCGAGCGAAACGCGGTACGGTGCGAGCGGGTCGCTCGGATCAAGCCCGCTCTCGTACTGCTTCACCTTGGCTTGCACGTCCGCATCGGAACGGGCGGCCGCCGACGTCAACACGTCCAATTGCACTTCCGCTGGCATCGCGCCCGCTAGCAGTTGATCGAGCGCCGCGATCAACACTGCATCGACGCGTGGATCGTCGATGCCACTGAGGGCCTGCAATGCCGCTTGCCGTTCGACGGTCTCGCCTTGCGTGAGTGCGCGCTCCAGTTCGTCGAGTGCGCGAGCCTCGTCCAAGCTCACGAGCGCCGTGCGCGCCGCGGCGCGGACCTCGCCGGAGGCGTCTTGTAATGCGTGATCGACGGCCAGCGGCAATTCCTTAGCATGCAATGCCGCGAGGGCATCGATGGCTTCGGCGCGCGAGGCCGGCGCGGACTCTTTATCCAGCGCCAATGTGACCAACGTCGGACCGACTTCCTGAATGCCGAGCCGCGATGCCGTGCGGGCCGCGGCGCGGCGCACGCGATCCGGTCCGCTGAATACGGCGGCCAGGACCGGTTTCAGCGCTTCGCCGGCGATTTTGGCGTCGCGTTTCTCTAATGGACGCCAAGCGCCGAGCAATCGATCGCGGCCCGATGGTTCCGCCCAATCTTGCAAGGCTCTGAGGGCATCGATGCGCAGTTCGTCGGGCGTGGACGATCTCGCTGCAAGGTGCGCGATGCGTTCGGCATGCTCCGCGCCGCCCAGGCGATAGTTGGCGTTCAACACGCGGCGCGACACCGGGTCACTGAGGCCGGGTTGCGTCGCCAGTGACGCCAGAGCTTCCATGGCATCGGGAATCGGCAAGTCATAGATGGCCCGCGCGGCCTCCGCCACAATCAATGGTTCTGAGTCGTGCAGGAATCGGGAAATTTGCACCGCACGATGACGGCGCAATGCCAGCGCGATTCCCAGGCGAACCGAGGATGACGGATCGTTCGAGTACGCGATCAGTGTCTGCGGCGTACTCGATCCATGCAGGCCCATCACAATGGCATGCCGCAACACGGGGTCCTGATCAACGTTGTCGGCGAGGATCGCGAAGAGATGATGAATATTCGACGAATCGCCCTGTTGGCCCAGCGAGATCGCGGCAAATGCCCGGACCCGTAGGCTGGCATCCTGTCGCAGCTGGAGTGCGGCGACACGAGCGTCGACTGTCTTCGACTTGCCCAGCAGTTTCGCCAGCTGGGCGCGGATTTCCGGGTCATCGTCCGTCACCATGGTGACAAGTGGTTCGAGCGCCGCTGGTTCGTGCGCCATTCGCATCCCCAGGCCCCAAATTGCGTGGATCCGCGCCAGTTGATGCGTGCTCTCACGCAACGTTTTGCTCAGCAGTTCGAGGCCAGTCGGTCGCGCAGCGAGAGCGAATTGCGCCTCCAGACGGACGCGCATGGAGGGATGTTCAAGGAGCGTGACGAGTTGTGTATCGCTCATGTCCTTAACGCCATTCGAAATCAGCTTCGCCGCTTCGTTGCGCGCGGCGCGGTCGATGTCGTCGTTCGTGGGAAAGCGATAGACGCGTCCCTTGCCGGGGCCGTTCCAGCCTTCGACCCAGTCGGTGGCGTAGAGCTGGCCGTCCGGGCTGAAGTCGACGTCGGTCGCCAGGAGCGACCACATGAATTCCTCGGAGCGATCGATCTCGAACGTCGCCCCCTTCGGCTTGACCTTGATGGCGCGGATGCCGCTTTGCGACGTAGTGCCGCGGAAGTCGACCATGAAGAAATGATCGCGCCACTCGGCCGGCAGGCCGACGCCGGGATCGTAGGTGAGCCCCGAGGGGCCGTCGCCGATGTTGGCGATCGGCGGCACGATGTAGGCCGCTTGGCCTTCGTGTTGAGGATGCCAGAGCTTTTCCTGGTTCCACGGGCCGCGGTCGCTCAGGTACTGATAATACATCCGCCAGCCGGCGTCCATTCCTTCGACGACTTGCACCCAACGGGCTTTGTCGCCGCCGTCGGAGTTGTTGTCGCCGGTGAAGAGGTTGCCGTACTGGTCGAAGGCGAGTTCCTGCGGATTGCGTAAGCCCGTGGCGACGACTTCGAGATTCGAGCCGTCGAGATCGCAACGGAACACCGCGCCGGAATCGGGATTCACGTAGTGGCGATCGCCCACGTCGACGTTATAGCCGCGGTCGCCCATGCTGAAATACAGCTTGCCGTCCGGGCCGACTCGCAGACCGTGCAGATCGTGGCCGCGGAAGGCATAGCGCACGCCGTACCCATGATGCAGCGACTTGCGCGTTTCGGCCACACCGTCGCCGTTGTCGTCGCGCAACAGATACAGTTCCGGAATACAGGTGTAGTAGACGTTGCCGCGGTAGGCCAACACGCCGGCGCCGGTGCCGTCGAGGACGCCGTTGAAACGATTGGCGAACACCGTGACGCGATCGGCCTGGCCGTCGTGATCGGTGTCTTCGAGCAACCGCAGGCGGTCGTCCTGTTTCGTGTAGTCGGCGATCTTCTCGCCAAGATGCTTTTTCAGATAGGCCAGACGATCTTCCACGGTCTGCGCCGCGAGATCGTCGTCGAGCCAATCCATATGCCCGCGGTTGTCTTCGACTCCTTTGCTCTGCCGGAAGGTTTCGCAAACGTAGATGCGTCCGCGCTCGTCAAAGCCGAACGCGACGGGATTGGCGACCATTGGTTCCGCGGCGAAGAGCTCGACGCGAAATCCGGCGGGCAGGCGAATGCTCTGCATCGCGCCTTGGGGTTCGTCGGACGCAGGGAAGACGACCGGCTCTTCCGGGATCGGAGGATCTTGAGCGCACACCATCGTGGGCGATGCAAAGAGAAGTAGCAAGCAAATGAACGGACGAAGCACGAGTGTTGCCCTGACGAGAACTGTGGGTGACGTACTGAACGGAATCTGGTGTTGGAGAAACCGTTTAGGCTAATCGCCCCGCGACTCCATGGCAATCCAAGACCAGCAACGCTCACCCTAGGAGCCGGAAGCGTCAGCGCCCGGAGGGAATTGCTATCGACGTCGTTAGCAGCGCACTCCGGGCGCTGACGCTTCCGGCTCGATGGCGACTTGTCGCGATTAGCTGCTGGCCCAGCCGGCGTCGCGAAGCATTTCCTGAGCGGCGTTCTTGCCGCAGGCGCCCATCACGCCGCCGCCAGGATGCGCGGCGCTGCCGCAGAGGTAGAGATTGCCGACCGGCGTCCGGTAATCGCTCCAACCGGCGACGGGCCGCATGTTGAAGAGTTGATGCAGCGGCATCGCCCCCTGGAAGATATTGCCGCCGGTCAGGCCATACGTGCGTTCCAAATCCAACGGCGAAATCACCTGGCGATGCAAGATCGATCCGGGCACGTTCGGCGCAAACCGCGCGATCTCCGCCACGCAGCGATCGGCGAACGATTCCTTGATGTCGTCCCAGTTGCCGTTCGCAAGTTTGTACGGCGCATACTGCACGAACAGCGACAAAATATGATGCCCCGGCGGCGTGATCGTCTTGTCGACGGAAGTCGGAATCGTCATCTCGACGATGGGGCGCTCCGAAGGACGGCCGTACTTGGCGTCATCGTAAGCACGTTCCAGATAGTCGAGCGTGCAGCCGATATGAATCGTGCCACGATGTTGCGGTTGCACTTCCTGATTGCCCGGCAGACAGGTGAAGTTCGGCAATTCACTCACGGCCAGATTGATCTTCAAGCTGGCGCTTGAGTAGTCGATGCGCTTGACGGCCGCCAGGAAGTCCGGCGGCAGATCGCTCGGCGCGAGCATCTTCTCGAACGTCAAATGCGGATCGACGCACGAGGCGACGCGCTTTGCGCCAATTTCTTTGCCGGACGCCAATTTCACGCCGCGCACACGGCCGTTGTTGGTCAGGATCTTTTCGACCGGCGAGTCGACACGAATCTCCACGCCCACGGCTTGCGCCGCGCGAGCCATGGCCTGCGTGAGTCCGCCCATGCCGCCTTGCACGTAGCCCCAGACGCCGCGCGCGCCGCCGGCGCTCCCCATCACGTGATGCAACAAGACATACGCCGTGCCGGGCGCTGAGATCGGCTGAAAGTTGCCGATGATGGCGTCGGTGGCCAGCGTGGCTTTGAGGACGTCGGACTCGAACCAACGGTCGAGAATCGTCCGCGCATTGCCGGTAAGGATTTCGAGCGCCTCTGGCAGTTGCGCGCCGAGGTTCGACATGGCCTGATACAACGACCAGCCGCGCTTGGCGTCGGTGATCCGCTTGCCGAGTGCGATCTTCCGCCAGGTCTCCGGCAGCGGCAGCAAATCCGGCGGCGTGCTTTCCAGCACTGGCGCCAGGCAATCGGCCACGCGCGTCAGCAGATGCTCGTAGGCCGGATAGCGCTCGGCGTCGCGTGCGGAGAATTTGCCGATCTCGCGCTGGTTGAGCGCCATGTCCCGGCCCATGAACAGGTGCCGGCCGTCCTCCAAGGGCGTGAACGACGAAGGGTTGCGGGCCAGCACTTTGTAGCCGTAGTCGGCCAGGCGCATGTCCCGTTCGATGTCCGGCAATAGCAAGCTGACAACATAAGAGGC
>JALHLM010000353.1 GCA_022844585.1 Pirellulales bacterium
ATCGCTGCCGGCCCCAGCCTTTACCCCTCGTGCAGGCTTTTCGCAGGCCGCGCAAATCGGTAAAGCCGTTCATCTTTCCTAGGCGTTGAACTTTCGCGCCGGGGGACGTCGATACGACAGCGGTGAGGCTCCACGCCGGTCGCGCAGTGCGCAGTACCCGGTCGCCGGGCCGCTCACTTCCGCGAGGCAACAACAGCATCGACCCTAGAGGTTAATTCGTGGCGAAGGCAAGCAAATCCAAGGCGCTTGTCACGGTGGACCGACGGAAGTCGAAGGAACGACGCAACAGCAGCGATGATCGACGAAAGAAAGCCGAACCGGTGGCGGTCGAGCGCCGGCAGGTCGAGCGGCGCGAGAAAGTCGTCCGCCGGCGGCAAATCGACCCCACGACCTGCGAACGAGACTATTCCGACGAGGAGGTCGAGTTCATGAACGCGCTCGACCAATACAAACGGAAAAGCGGCCGCATGTTTCCGACGTGCAGCGAAATCCTGGAAGTCATTCGCGGGATCGGCTACGTGAAGCTCGACCCAGTGACGGGCGTAGCTTCCACGACAATGGCGCAGCCCTCGGCGAGTCCGATGGAGTAGACGCCGGAAAGCAGCAACGAGAATAGATTAAGCCGCGGAGGAATCCTCCGCGGCTTTTTTATTGCGCTGCGACGTCGTGACTACGCGCGCCCGCCGACGCACCAGTTCGTGGTGCCGGCTGAGAAGGCGGCTTCGCACATGGCGTCGAATTCCGGCGTCGTCTCCTGGACCTCGGCCTGCAATTCGCGGAGGAACTGCTTTTCCTGTTCGCGGATGCGGCCGTCGGAATAGATCATCTTCATGATGTAGAACTGTTCGTCGAGTCCTACCAGGCCGTCGGCGAGGATGACTTGCTTGAGCGCCGGGAAGAACAGTGCGTCGAAACCGGGGCTGACTTCGCGGGCTTCCGACAAGATCGAGACGAGAAACTTGACGTCGTCGAGATCGAGCTTGCCGTTCTGGTCGACGTAGGCGCGAATCTTGTCGACTTCGCAATCCGTGATGCGCTGGTCGGAGAGCAGTTCGTCTTTCAGCCGGAATAACTGACCCATGGCGATGGCTTCCTCGTAATCGATCTGGTGAGACGGACTGCGCCCGGCGCGCAGGATACCGCTCAACTCTAGCTCGCTCTGGACTGCGAGGTCTCGGGGAGCGAATTCTGACGATCGCAACGGATGGGATGGTCAAGCCACTAGCGGAACTTTGTCACGGCTTCGACGTATTGAACCAAGTGTGCCGTCCAGCTAGGCGATCGCGCCGGAACCGACGATTGCGGTTCCGGTTCACGACTCGGGATCTCCAAATCCGGCGTTTCCGGCGCCGTGGGAGGCGGCGGGATATCGAAGAGTTGCTCATCGGCGGCGGGCGGAAGGATGGGGTCGGGATCCGGCGCCGGCGGCGACTCCATCGCCGGCTCCTGCTCAACAGCCGGCGCGAGATCCTCCGCTGGTGCCGGCGCGATTACCGGCGCCGGACTCGTGACTTCTTCGACGATTACGTACTCATGCGGCCCGCACTCCGCCGGATAACGACTCCAGGTCGTCGGCGAGTACCCAAAACAATAACCGTTCGTCGGCACGTGGCAACGTGACGTCGCACGTTCCCACGTGGTGAGATAGCGAGGCGTCGCGGCACGGCAGCCAACGAACCCGGTCGAAGCGACCAGCAACAGCGCTACCGTCGGCCAACGGCGCGTACGAGACTCGGCGGTTGTGTCGGTTGGCCTGGTCATGAAATCGCTGCTTCCCGCATCAGACAAAATAGTGCCGCACTAGAAATTGTTGTTGAAGTTGCCGCCGTTTCGTCCCTGATGGAAAAAGCGCACGCCCGAAACCGTCTGCGTGCTGAGCGAGACGAAGCCGGCGATCCGCTCAAAGGGTGAGATCACCTTGCTCACCCAGGTGTCCATCGCCACCAGGCGATCTTCCTGGATGAACACACGGTCACCGGGCATCAACTGATAATTGGTGCTGGCGCTGCCCAACTCCGTCACCGCCTGCCAATCGACGGGCAGGACGACGAACCCTTCCGGCGACGCGTCTGAGGGGCGTGCCACCCAAATGCGCTTGGAGCTAACCGCTTCGAGCCCGTTGACTTCGGCAATCGCGTCCAGCACCGTCTCATTACCGGTGATGGAAAACTTCGACACGCCGTCGCCGAGACCGGCGCCTTGTGTCACGACATAGTAGAACTTGCTGTTGTAAGCAAAGACGTCGACGGCGACCTCGGGCTTCTCAAGATACTGTGACAGGTGCGCCTCGATCGTCGCGCGCACTTGCGATTGCGTCATCCCGGCGACAAAAACTTTGCCATACGTGCCCAGGCTGACCATGCCGTCCGGGCCGACGAGATGCTCGCCAGCGATTTGCTGCCGTGCAATGGTCGAACCCAGTTGCAGGGTCACGCGTGGTTCGGCCAACGTCTGTCGCAGGTGCTTCTCGACGGCCGTCGTAGCTTCATCCAGCGTCAAGTCCGCCACGTTCACCGAGCCGTACGGCGGACCGAAATTGATCAGCCCGCCCGATTCCACGGTGAACTCGCCGTCGATCGGCTGCTCCGGCAGCGCTCCGGCCACCCAGACGACGAGCGTATCAAGCGTGTGGACGCGATACGGCGGCAGCGGCACGACTTTGATCGCGTCGATCAGCAGGATGTCCGGCGGTTCGACGACGTAGTCCGGCAGCGCCGTCTTGGCCAATTCGCGCGGCATCGGTTGCGGCCGCACCTTCGGCGGCGGCGCACACGCAATATCGTGCCGCGGCACGCTTTGGCAGCCAACCAGGCCCGACAGTGCGAGCGCCGAGATCAACCAAGGGCGCACCGCCCGAGCGCAAGACATGTCAACCCTCCATGGACGCTTCCGCGACGCGCCGCCCATGTCGGGCGGAGAATCGGGACCAGCGGCGAATCCGTTTCGCCACCGGACAAGGCATTCTCTCGTCGTGAGCATCGACGCGTAATGAACGTCACCTTTGCATTGTGCGCGCAACGCGGCGCGATTGATTCAGCCGTTACATGACGCACGCGGCTGGCAGCAAAGCAATCAAGGCATGAGTGAGATTTGTTACGCCTTTGCCGGAATCACGCGTCGTAACGCCGGCGCTAGCGCAATCACAATTGCGTTGACGTGGGGTGCCACTGGCGGCTTGTCCGCCAGTGTGAGCTGGATTCCGCAGCCGGCCCTCGCTCCAGCACTGGCGGACAAGCCGCCAGTGGCACCCGCTAGTGCATTATTTCAGCTTAGCCGCACCTAGCCGACCGGCGCACTCGAGGCGTCGTGGCGGATGGCCTCGTAGAGCTTCTCTTCCGGCGTCTGGCGATAGCGTACGCGGTTGATGCCGGACACCAGGAGGATTGCCGCCAACAGTCCGGCCAGGACGATCCCGTGCTGGTATTCCCATTTGCTTGGGCTGGTTTCCACCATCAGATACCGCAGCACGGGCCAGCTTCGCACCATCGCGGAATCGACCTGACCCATCGTGATCGCCAGGCTGTTGTGAAGCACATGGAACAACATGGGGCACCAGATGCTGCCGCCGCGAATCACCAGGAAGCCCAGGACCAGGCCAGTCAACGTTGCCAAAATCGATTGCTGATTGACGGTATGCGTAATCCCAAACGCCAGGGCCGAGATCACGATCGCCTGCCGTCGATTACCCAAGTGGCGCAAACCCGACATCACGAATCCCCGGAACGCCAACTCTTCGCAGAAGGCCGGCAAGCAAGCGAACAGCAGCAGCACTTGCCAGAAAGGCATGGCGTTCAATTGCTGCTGCACGCCCAGCAACTGTTCCGAAAGCTGAGGCGGTACCGGATATAGCTGTTGCACAAAGGCCGAAGCCATCTGCGAGGCAGGGTGCAGGCAAAGCGCCAGCGCCGCCGCGCCGGCCAGACCGAGCGGCTTCGGAGATTGCAGTTGAAACGTCTCGCGCGGGCTGCGCGACAGGAACCAGGCGCAAAGCAGCGTGGGCAACAGGATCGTTGCCAATTGGCTGCACAGAGCCACGGTGGTGATGGACGCGCCGCCCATCGAGCCTTGCAAGGCGAACTGCGCGAGCAGAATCGCGGCGACGCAGGTCATGGCAGCGCCGGCCGAAGGCGTGGCCTGGCGATCGCGCCACAGGTGTCGGAACCACAGCCGCAGATCGAGCCGCTCGCTCTCGCGGAACAGGACGTTCTCGCGGCTGAATTGATCGACGGCCCAGCGAATCGCCATGTGGCAGCACAAGCCGGTGACGACGATCACCGGCGGCGCGAAGCGTAGGGCGTTCCAGTACTCTCCTTCGAGGAGCGCCCGTAACAACAGCACGATACCAGTTACCGGAATCAGGCTGAAACCAAGCGTGAGCTCCACGCTCGGCCAAAGCGTCACGAACACCAATGGCGTGATGACCAGCATCACGGGCATCAGGTAGTACTGGCCTTCCTTGGTGCTGCGGGCCAACGCCGCCAGCGCCAGGCAGACCGCACTGAAGAGCGCCGCCACCGGCACTAGCGCGATCAATAGCCAAACCATCGCGCTCCACGGCGGCGCGCCGAATACCGGGAATTGGCTGTTCACGAAACCGCCGGTAGAACCCAGGCTCAGCAAGTTCAACACTGCCGTGAAAACGCTGAACAGCATCACGGTGAGCAGCTTGCCCCACACGATCTCGCCGCGCTCCGCGGGGCTGATCAGCAAGGTTTCAAGCGTGCCGCGTTCTTTCTCGCCGGCGCAAAGATCGACGGCCGGATAGAACGCGCCGGTCAGCGCCCAAATTAGCAGGATGAACGGCAGAATCTTCGACCAGCCCGCCACGCCGCGGCGGCTGGGTGGCGAGATGTCGGCCGACTCGATGCGAAACGGAATCGCCGCGGCCTCGGGCAGTCCGGCGCGGGCCAGGTTATCGCGGCCGATCGATTCGCTCCATGTCTGCAACACGCGTTGCAGGCGGATTTCCGCCAAACGCGAGTTTTCTTTTCCGTCGTTGAAGATCAGCCTGGGCCGCGGCAGCTTCGCGGATTCGACCGGCGTCGCGGCGTCACTGCGTTCCGGCAACGTGGCGCGAAACTCGTCCAGGCGTTCCTTAAAATTCGCTGGGATCACCAGCACCGCCTCGAGTTCCCCCTTGGAGAGCATTTTCTTGGCAGCGATTTCCTGCTTTTCCGGCGGTTGTTTGTTGTCCTCGGGATAGCTCAGTTCGAGCAAATCGGCTTGCTTGGGATCGTCAAACAGCGAGCTCGCGAACCGCGTATCGGCGACCAGCGGCGGCGTCTCGGGCAGTTCCGCCTGGCCGATCACCATCACGCGGAACGGCTTCTGTTGCAAGAACTGCAACACGCGCAAAAAGCTCAGCCCTAGCAACGGGTACAAGAGCAACGGCAGCACGAAGATCATGAACAGCGTGCGGCGATCGCGCATCTGATCGCGCACTTCGCGCTCGAAGATGATGCGGACGTTGCCCCAGTTCATTTTTGCCCGTTTCATCGTCAGCAGACCGCGGCGTCGAGCCGGCGTTGTTCGTCATGGCGGGAAATGAGCTGGAAGAACAATTCCTCCAGGTCGTGCTCTTGATGCCGTTCGCGCAGTTCGGTCAACGTTCCTTCGGCCAACAGACTGCCGCGGTGAATGATCGCGATGCGATCACAGAGCTTTTCGACTTCGGTCATGATGTGCGTCGAAAACACAATGCACTTGCCTTGCGTCTTCAACTCGGCCACCGTGGCCAGCAACGCCCGGGCCACCAGGACGTCGAGACCCGAAGTCGGCTCGTCGAAAATCACCACCGGCGGATCGTGAACAATCGCCCGGGCGATCGAGACCTTTTGCTTCATACCGGTCGACATCTTCGCGCCGAGCACGTCGCGGATTTCATTCATCTGTAGCCGCTCGAACAATTCTTCCATCCGAGCGCGGAGCGGTTCATCTTGCAGGCCGTAGAGGCGGCCGAAGTATTCGACCATCTCCCAGGCCGTCATGCGATCGTAGACGCCGGTATTGGCCGACATGAAGCCAATTTGTCGCCGCACCAGCGATGGCTGCCGCACGACGTCGCAGCCGTTGATCTCCGCCGTGCCGTCGGTCGGCTGCAAAACGGTGCTGAGAATTCGCAGCGCCGTGGTTTTGCCGGCGCCGTTCGGGCCGAGCAACCCGTAGATCTGGCCGGGATAGGCGTCGAAGCTGACGTGATCGAGCGCCACGAATTCGCCGCGCCGCAGGTCGGCGTATGTCTTCGTCAGACGCTGCACATGGATCATGGATCGCAGCGATGCGAGGGGACGCACCGTTCGAGGGACGTACCTATTCCAGGGGGGACGCGATACCGACCCGCCCGGGGGAGCGCGAGCCGGCGGCCGGCGCCTTCCTTAGTCCGTTATACCAACGTAGCTTGCGTCGCGCCGACCCTTGGCCGAACTTCGCGCCGGACTTACCGCGAATCGTGGCAGGTTAAACCGTCTACGCCGATCCCCCGGGCAATGTGCGGCAGAATCCGGCAACACTAGCCCGTAGCGCCAGCGAGGGGGAGAGGACGTCGATGATCGGTGGGCGTGAACGCCGAGCGGAGTTCTTGGCCGTGCGTGATTTGAACTCGATCGCGGT
>JALHLM010000354.1:0-4813 GCA_022844585.1 Pirellulales bacterium
TTGCAAAAAATCCCGGAAGTGAAAAAACCGACATTGACCGCCCTGGGGCGATGTCCTATTCTCCCCCCGCACGGTTCGCAACGGCGGTCGACAGCCCGCGAATCGCCAGGCAAAAACCAACACGGAACATCGTAATCCACGTGGACCGGCCCGCATCCGGGAATGCCGTTACGACGGCGTTCCTGCGGGCCACGGGGCGGGGCCGCCGGCATGGAGGCGGGCGGTACGCTTCGCACAACGCCGACCGATGACGAGCACGGAACGCTCTTCGTCCGCTATCCGGGACGCGAGCTTTCTTTCCTCGCTCATCACGATCGCCCTCGCGGCGCATCGACCAATCGCTCCCGGAAACGCTTGGTGTCCTCCGCCCCCCTAGGACCCAATCGTTCCGGGGGCCTTTTTTTGCGCTCCGTGCTTCAATCGCGGTTTCAGCGCTACCTTCGTTTGTTCCGTAGGCGCTGCTGGGCGCGAATGACGAATTTCGAAATCCGAATGTCGAATCAAGCTCGAATGACTGAATGACGAATGGTGTAATCCGACCTAAGCCATTCAGGCATTCGACATTCGGATTTCTTTCGTCATTCGAGCTTCGACATTCGTCATTCCCCATTACCTTCCCACACTGTAGTCGGCCACTTCAATCTGGTATCCGTCCGGGTCGCGAAAAAAGACCTGGGTGATCGGCGTGCCGCGGAGTTCGTTCGCGCGGTACGGGATGCCGGCCACGTCGAGGCGTGCTTTGACTTCCGCCGCGCTCTTCACTTCGAACGCCGTGTGGTTGCCGCGCGGGTCGATCGTCGGGCCGGGTTCCGGCAGCGACGGCTTTTCGATCAGGTGGATGCACGCCGCGCCGTTTCGGATCCAAGCGCCCGGAAAGCCGAGGTCCGGCCGAGGCATCTCCGTGAAGCCGAGGATGTCGCGGTAGAACGCCAACGAGGCTTCCAGCCGTTTCACTTCGAATGACAAATGATTGAGCGAGAGCAGTTCCAGCGGGGCGGACATGATGAATCCTGCGGGCGTGGGAGCGAATGAGAGGGAAACCAGCCACTCGCGAATTGTGCCCGATCGATCGGCCGCCTGCCAGAGTTCAGTGAATAAATCTCGGTACAGAGCGCCAATAGCGCCCCCTTCCCGACCATGCGCGCACGGCCGGGAAGAGGGCGAACACGACGAGATTCACGGCTATTTTTTGCGTGTGTACTCGATGGTCATCATCAATGCTTCTTTGTCGCCATTGAATTGATACATCTTGAACGTCTGGTGGTCCTTGTCGGCGTGCGTGGTGGTGTTCTTGTACTTGGCCGTCTTGCCGTCCATGCCGGGGCCTTCGCCGGTCATCGTCAGCGTCTTGGTTTTCTCGTCGTAGGTCCCTTCCATCACGACCGGGGCCGTCGACATCGAGTCGACCCAGAGACTGACGAACTTCTCCTTGCCCGGGTCGTAACCGTCCAGGCCCTTGCCTTGGAATTTCAAGCCGCCGAAATCCCCTTCGAATTCCGTCGACATCCACAGGCCGCCCAGGTCCATCTTGCTGACGGACGAGCCCTTCGATTCGCCGGGCACGCCTTCCATCATGATCTTGCAGTCCCAGCTACCAACCATCTCCGCCAACATCTTGTGCTCGGGGCCAGGTTTCGGGGTCGGCGGCTCCTGAGCTGCCACATAGCCTGCGGAACACGCCAAGCCCAGCACCAACGCCATCAATTGCCGCTTCATCGGAGTGCCTCCAAAAGGGAAAAACTTTCGTACCGCGTCAGCCCGCAGTATACTGAACAAACGTATCGTATTTGTCAAGCGCCGAACTTCAACTTTTTTAGGGGGCGACAGTTTCGGTGGAAACAGCCGCCTTCGCGGCATTCGGGGCGGTGTGCATGCGGCTCATGACGCCGGAGAGGCAGACGATCAGGACGAGCAGCACCAGATTCACCGTCTGCCAGGTCTTCGCCTTGGCCCGCAGCTTTTCCGCGAGCGGCGAGGAGCCGACCAACACCTCGGCCAGACCGAAGACACCGAAGGCGAGCAGGGCCTTCACGCCGAACAGCGCGTTGTAGAGCTTCGACTCCGCGCTACCGGAAGGGAACATGCCCAGCGAGCGAAAGAAGTTGATGAAACCGGACAGCAACAGCAGGCCGATCGAGGCGTGAACGACCATTTTCCACCGCGCGCGGACGCCGTCATGCAACTTGCGCCGCGCGTCGTCCGGCAATGTGTCAGCGGCCGGCAGCAAGGCGAAGCGAATCAACATCACCCCGCCGATCGTCGTAGCGGCGGACAGAATGTGAATCCAACGGAGACCGATGGCGAGATAGTCGAGGGACATGAGAAATGGCTTTGTAGGAATGGATGGGTGGGTGGGAAATGACGAATGTCGAAATCCGAATGTCGAATCAAATCCGAATGACTGAATGTCGAATGAGGCAAACTGCGCGATGGACGGCCCTCCCATTCGTCATTCAAGCATTCAAGCATTCAAGCATTCGACATTCTTTCGTCATTCGGATTTCGAAATTCGACATTAGAGCGCAGCTCTTCTGCCCGGGTGCTTTTGCTCCATCCCGCATGCGCCGGCGACGGGCAGCATCTTCGCCGGGCTGAGTAGTCCCGTGGGATTGAAGGCGTTGCGCAAGCGTCCCATCACGTCGAGGTCGTCCTCGGTGAACATCTTGCGCATGAAGCCGATTTTTTCCACGCCGATGCCGTGCTCGCCGGTCACGCTGCCGCCGCAATCGAGGCAGGCGTCGAGGATTTCGTTGCTCGCTTCCAGTACGCGCTCCACTTGCGCGGCGTCGCGCTCGTCGAACAGCAAAATCGGGTGAATGTTCCCGTCGCCGGCGTGGAAGACGTTGACGATCCGCAGTTGGTATTTCTCGCCGATGGCGATGATTCGCCGCAGAATCTCCGGCAATTTCGTGCGCGGCACCACGCCGTCTTGCGTGCAGTAGCTCGGGCTCAATCGCCCTACCGCGCCGAAGGCCTGTTTGCGGCATTTCCAGAGCAATTGTCGCTCCTTGGGCGTTTTTGCCTGGCGGACTTCGCGCGCGCCGCTTTTCAGGCATAGCGCGACGATGCGATCGCGCTGCGCGTCGAGGCCGGCTTCCAGTCCATCGACTTCGATCAGCAAAATCGCCTGCGCGTCGAGCGGGAAACCAAAGTGAAACGCTTCTTCAAGAGCGACTAGAATGCCTTGGTCCATCATCTCGAGCGCCGCTGGCACAATGCCGGCGCCGATGATTTCGCTGATCGCGTTCGTGGCGTCGGTGACCGAATCGAACACGCCGAGCATCGTCCGCCAACCCTGTGGATCGCGCGTCAGGCGGACCCAAACTTTGGTGGCGATGCCGAGCGTCCCTTCGCTGCCGATCATCACGCCGGTGAGATCCAAGCCCGGGTTGTCTTCTGCCGGTCCGCCGAATTGCACAACCGTGCCGTCGGCCATCACGACTTCCACGCCCAGCACGTGATTCACCGTAACGCCATATTTGAGCGTGTGCGGACCGCCGGAATTCGTGGCCACGTTGCCGCCGATGGTGCAGGCGCCTTGGCTTGATGGATCCGGAGCGTAGTGGAAGCCCGTCCCTTTGAGCGCCTGCGTCAGCCAGACATTCACCACGCCCGGCTGCACCACGGCGTAGCGATCGCGGGTGTTGATCTCCAGGATTTCCTTCATCTTGGTGACGACAATCATCACGCCGCCGCCGACCGGCAGACACCCGCCGGCCAGGCTCGTCCCGGCCCCGCGCGGCACGAACGGTACTTCGTACTGCCGGCAGAGCTTGACGATCTGCACGATATCCTCCGTCGACCGCGGAAACACCACCACGTCCGGCGAGTTTTTCTCGATGACGAACCCGTCGCACTCGTAAACGAGCAAATCGCTACGCGCGGCGAGGACGTGCTCCGTGCCAAGGGAGCGGCGCAGGTCGTCGAGGAAGCGGGTGGGGAGGGAGGCAGCCACTGGGTAACCATCGGCGAAAACGGCGGGGACAGGGATTCAGCCCCAGCTTATGGGCGGCACGCCTGTCCGTCTATTGGTCCGCAGGCGTGTCATCACCCAAACGCGTGGTGCTGGGAACGGGGGTTGCGCGCAAGAGGAGTCGGAGGCCGCCCCAAGTTGCGAACAGGACTGACGTAATCACGGCCGTGCGAATCGCGATCTCGCCCGCGTTTGGTGGTCGCTTTGTGCTCTGGATTACGACCAGCTCGCCGGGCTTGATGTAGGAGACCGTCTGCCCGACGGTCACCCAGGGCAACACCGCACACGCCCAAGCGATCGCAATCAGCGATGTGGCGAGGATGAGCGTCGATAGCCGGTAACGGGGCATACGATGAGTTTAATGCGGCGAGGGCCTCATGGATCGCCCCGGCGAGAAAACTTCTGTCACGAAATGGCCGTGCTATTATATTAGTTAGTCGCCAAATCGCGGCGAATTGCGAACACGCATTGAGAGAACACCCATGTTCAAGCGCCCGTCCATCGTTTTATTCCTCATCTGCCTGTCGTTTTGCTTCACTCCGGCAGGCTCCGCTCAAGAACCGAAACTATCCGCGGAGCAGGCAACCTCGCTGGCCGTGGACGCCTACGTCTTCGGCTACCCGCTGGTCACGATGGAGTACACGCGCCGCGTCATGACCAATTCCGCGACGGTGGCAGGTACGCGTGGACCGATGTCCCGGTTCGTCAACATTCGAGAGTATCCTACGGCGGCTTTTCGCGATGTGACGGCGCCAAACGCCGATACGCTCTATTCCACCGCCTGGCTCGATCTATCGAAAGAGCCGTACGTGGTGAGCCTGCCGGACGAGGCAGACCGGT
>JALHLM010000354.1:4823-6605 GCA_022844585.1 Pirellulales bacterium
CCGATGCTTTCCGGCTGGACCGACGTCTTCGAAGTTCCCGGCAAACGCACGACCGGAACGAAGGCGCAGAAGTACGCCATCACCGGCCCAGGCTGGAAGGGAAAACTTCCCGACGGTGTCACGCAATTGCAAGCGCCGACCAACCTCGTTTGGATCCTTGGCAGGACCTACTGCACCGGCAGCGCGGAGGATTACGCCGCCGTTCACAAGCTTCAGGACCAATACTCCGTAGTGCCTCTGAGCAGTTTCGGCAAGCCCTACACGCCGCCCGGCGGAACCTTCGATCCGAAGATTGACATGAAGACGCCGGTGCGCGAGCAGGTGCATGCGCTCGATGTGGAGGCGTATTTCAACACGCTGGCGGCGTTGATGAAGGACAACCCGCCGGCCCAAGCCGACGCGCCGATGGTGGAGAAGCTGGCGAAGCTCGGAATCGTCGCCGGCCAGAAGTTTGACCTGAGCAAGCTTGATCCGGCCATCGCGAAGGCCCTGCAAGGCGTTCCCAAACTCGCCCAGGCAAAGATCATGGGCCACTTCAAGGATGCCGGCGAGAACAAGAACGGCTGGGTCTACACGACCAAGACTGGAATCTACGGCACTGATTACCTCCAACGTGCGTTGATCACGGCGATTGGACTTGGGGCCAACCGGCCTCAGGATGCGGTCTATCCGACATCCGACGTGGACGGCGATGGGAAGCCGTATGACGGAGCAAACAAATACGTCATGCACTTCGCCAAAGGGCAAGCTCCGCCTGCCCAAGGATTCTGGTCGTTGACGATGTACGACGCCAACTACTTCTTTGTCGAGAATCCGATCAATCGCTCCAGCGTCAGTCCCCGCAACGATCTCAAGTTTAACCAAGATGGTTCTCTGGACCTTTACATTCAGAAAGACTCCCCAGGCAAAGATCGCGAATCGAATTGGTTGCCCGCCCCGTCGGGCAAATTCATCCTGATGCTGAGGCTCTACTGGCCGACTGAGAACTCGCCGTCGATTCTCAATGGCTCGTGGCATCCGCCGGCGGTGACGGTCGCCAAGTAAAGTGCGGTGGAGGCGCCCACCTAGAACGGCTCCGCATGCATAAAGCGATCGTCTTCAAACGTGACTAGCCAACCCCAGATGCCGTAGTCCCATCTTTCATATCGCTTCCCATCGCGCACCCAATCGTCCGCGTTGTCGGGTTCGCCGAGAATCTCAATGACTTCGACTCTTGTCATTCCCGTCTTCAATTGCGCAATTTCTGCTCGCGTTACGGAATTCGGTAAGGCGTTGTATACACACGATCCAACCGCAGCGAGCACCGCCCAGGCTGCGATGCCAACCGTTAATTCGCGGAGGGTGAAGCGCGGAAATCGCATTCCCCGATTGTAGCCAAATCTCGCATCACGACCCCCTTCGCCCCCGGTGGCCTCCCGGCCTGCGCTCCGTTACAATAGGGGATCAGTTTGCCAAGCCGTGGTGGCTGTACGGCCTGGGGCGGTGCTTTTCGCGGCCTTTCTATGTGCTGAAAGTGAGTGGATTAATGGCTCGCAAAGTGTTGAATCGGAAGGAGTTGCGTGCGGCTAACGACGCGGCCGAATCCGGTGAGGCTGCGCCGGCGAAGGCGAAACCCGCGAAGAAGGCCACGGTTCGCAAAAGTCGTGCGAAAACGCCCAAAGAGGTCCGGCTCAAGGCCTTTTGGGGGGTGTTTAATCAGTCCATGAAGCGGGTCGCCATGTTCGAGTACAGCGAGCGGGCCGCGGCCGACAAGAAGGCCCAGGACTTGTCCGCCTCGCAGAA
>JALHLM010000355.1 GCA_022844585.1 Pirellulales bacterium
GTGGCCGGCCGTGGAGATAATCGCCGCCGCCTTCGAGCCATGCGCGTAGCTGGCGAACTCGTTGTGGCAGCCGTCGACGCCGCGGCCTTCCATATAGAACTTCGTGCCGTCGGCGAAGGTGAACTCCGTCGCGTAGTTGTCGAAGTTCTGGTCGATCGCGTCGCCGCGATAGTGACGGCCGCCAATCGATTGCGCTTGCACGGGCCAGGCGTCCTTCATCCAGCAGCATTCGTCGATGTTGTGGATCAGGAAGTCGCTGTACGATCCGCCCGAGAGCCACAGGAACGAATGGAAACGCTTGATCTGATTGAACAGCGGGCTCAGCGAGCTATCCAACTGGCTGGGATGCGTGAAGTCGGTGGCGGTCGGCCCCGATTGGCGGTAGGCCCGCATCAGGACGATCTCGCCGATTTCGCCGTTGCGGATGCGGTCGAACAATTCGCCGCGGGAACGGCAGTGCCGGCACATCAGGCCGACGCCGACTTTCAGCCCTTTCTTTTCCGACTCCGCGGCCAGGGCCAGCATCTTGCGGCTGCCGGGACCGTCGACCGAGACCGGCTTCTCCATGAAGACGTTCAGGTTCTTTTCGATCGCATACCCGAAATGCACCCAGCGGAAGGCCGGCGGCGTGGCGAAGATGGCGATGTCGCCAGGGCGCAGGCAATCGAGCGCCTTCTTGTAGCCGTCGAAGCCGACGAACTGCCGCTCGGTCGGCACATCGACCTTGTCTTTGAAGTTGCTGCTCAGCTCTTTGAAGCTGTTCTGCAGGTTGCTCTCGAACACGTCGGCGATCGCCACGAGCTTCGTCGGGCCGGCCGTCGTGGAGAGAGCGTTCGCCGCGGCGCCCGTGCCGCGCCCGCCGGCGCCGACCAGCGCGACTTGGATCGTTTCGCTTTCGGCGTTCTCGGCCGCGTGGACTTTGGGCAACACCAGGCCGGCCAGCGCCGTGCCGGCCGCAATGGCGCCGGAGGATTTCAACAGTTCGCGGCGCGAGAAGCCGCCAAGATCGGGAATGTTCACGAAAGAGTCTCCCCTGAAAGGTGGGTGCGATATTTCGGGAGGGCGGGAATCGAACTTCGAGAAGTAACCGCACCCAGTTTCACTGATGCCGCACCAAATTTCAACTACAACCCCGAATTAACCTTTCCATAGGCCGCCACTACTTAAGCCCAGGGAAGACCGTCCGAATCGTCGCATCCATCCACGATTCAGGACGGTCTTCCCTGGACTTGGGGGCGATTCTGTTATTCTGTCGTTCATGGTTCCGCCTCGATCGCGCATACTTGCTCTCGATGTGGCTCCACGGACAAATCGATTGGTTCGCCGTTCTGATCGCCGCCTGGCTGTATTCGGTCGGCGGGGTGATCGGCAGTTTTTTGAACGTGGTGATCTACCGGCTCCCGCTCGGGATGAGCCTGGTGCGACCCGCGTCGCGATGCCCTGCCTGCCTGACGCCCATTCGGTGGTACGACAACATGCCAGTGTTCGGCTGGCTCTGGCTCCGGGGTCGCTGCCGAGAATGCGGCGTTGACATCTCTGCTCGCTATCCGGCCGTCGAAGCCTTGGTCGCTTGCTTCTTTGTGACGTTGGCGGCGAGCGAATTCTGCTTCGGAGGCGAACGCGATCCAGTCTCTGCGGCCGCGGCTGGCTTTCATCTACCTTGGGCCAGCGATCTCTCCGCCACCGGCATCTGGATGCGTTATTGGGCGCAAGTGCTGCTGGCGGTCACACTGCTCGCCGCCGGTTTGATGGAACGGGACGGTAGTGCAGTACCGTTTCGACTATTCCGGCCTGCGCTGTTATTCGCCATCGCGCTGCCGTTTGTGTGGCGCGAAGTGCGCCCGTTTCCTTTTGACTACGGGCTGGTGCAGCGCCTGCCCAGCGGCGATGCGATCTTCCAGCAACCACTTGATTTGCTGCTCGGCGCTGGGGCAGGGTTAACCATCGCGCTGTTCGCCTGGTCGTTAGTAAGGCGCGATCAACAAGGCTCGCGCCCCATGATCATAACTTTACTGGCGATCGGCGTGACGCTCGGTTGGCAATTGACCGTCGCAATTGGCGTCGTCTGGCTGGCTTGGCTGGGACTTTGCCGTGCGTTCGCAAATTCCGTCGATCGGCGCGGCGGCCTATTGCCGCTGGCCATCTTGGCTTTGTTCACGCTATTGGCTTGGCGTCCAATACTATCCGCCATGCTTGCCATTTCAGCGAGGTCATTGGAATAGCTGCGGCACAGCCTCCTTTCGCTCCGCGAAAGGATCCGGACCTTTCGCGGAGCGAAAGGAGACTATGTTTTACTCGGCTGAAAGATGCGCAGTGACTGCGAAATCGCCCGGTTCCACGCGGCAGGCGGCGACGATCGTGTCGGCCAGGCCGAGCAGTCCGCGGAGTTCGCCGAGGCCGCGTTTGGCTTCCACTTCCGGCACTTTGTCGTGCTTCATCACGTGATGGGCGAAGCCTTCGTGTCGCGCAAGGAGTTCGCACAGCCCGCGCAAATCGACGTAGAGCACCTGGCTGGGCGTCGCCCAACGATCGGCCAGCACGCGGGTGACGCGCTCGCTGCGCGCCAGGGAATCGGCCGGAGCAATCGTGGCGACTTGGGCCACGGCGCGCTGCGACGTGCCGACCAGCAGTCCGTCGGCCGTCATCGTGTAGGTGGGCTGGACGTCGCCGAGTTCCTTGACGCCGAGCAGTGTCGTGAGCGGGACGCCGTCCACCCGTTCGGTGCGCAATTCCGCCGGCGCTTGCGGATGATCATGGTTATAGAGTACGGTTAACATGGCAAGTGCGCCGCGCAACGATTGATCGACGGTATCGGTCGCGGTATTTGCTAACTCTCGCGGCAATCTTGTGCGAGTTTCCACGCCGAAGGCCAACTCGATCGGCAACTTGTCGGCCGCTTTATCCGGAGCGCCGACTACGAATGCGCCGCAATCTGGCCCCAATCGCTCCAGCAACTGCATGATGACGTCGGCCGCGCCGGTCGCCGCCCGAGAAGGTTCATCTGCTTTGTCGCCCGCCGCGAGTTCGCCCCAAACCAACCGCGCGAGGCGTCCCCATTGCGCACGTCCCGCCACGGCAATCAACGCATGGTTCGGCACCAACTCCATGAAGCCCGCGCGCCCGCTGATGGCGTCCGCGACTTCCAGTGCTTCCGTGGGAAGTTGATCCGCGCGGGCGTGCCAAGCGCCCTCGATTCGCACTTCTTCGCTGAGCGCCACGCCGCCGACGAGGTAATCTGTGCCACGCCAGGCCTGCAGCCATTTCCCATGCTCCGCGCGGGTTGCCTCATCGTCATCCGCTTCGTTCACCGCGATGTCGAACGAGGTGTCCCAGGAGCGCGGATTGACGAACAGCGCGACCGTGTTATCCACCGGTAAGCGGCCCAGCGCCGCGTGATAGCTCGGCAATTGCGCCAGCGTTTCAACGCGTTGCGAGGCCGCCGCGGGCGCATGAAGCTCCAGGACCTTGACGGCCAGCGGCGATGAATTGCTGAGAACGCCGACGTCGCCGACCGTCACGAGGTAAAGGCGACTTTCGTCTTGTTCCGGGGCGATGACCTGCAACTGGTACCTTGCACCAGCCGCGACCACTTCCTCGGCGGCGAGCAATTTGCCCGCCTTCTTTTGTTCGTCGACCAAGGCCTGCATGGCTCGCTTCAGAACATCCGAGTTGCGCCCGCGAACCAGCAGCAAGGCCGGACCTTTGCCTCGGCCGGGCATCTCATCGGGCCAGATGCCCAGGAGGATTTCTTCGCCGGCGACGCCGTCGCAAAGCTCGGCGAAGGGCATTTGGAAGTGCGCTTCCAAATCGTGATGCAGCTTTTTCAAGTCAGCGCCATGTTCGGCGCGCCATTCCTGGACGACGTGATGCGCGAGCAACCGTTTGCCGATCGGCCCGGCGAGAAACGTGCGGGCGCGGGCGGGGAACTCACGAGCCTGCACACAGATGCCAACGTCGGAGGGGACATAGTCGGCAAGGCCAGCGCCCAATGCGGTCGCGCACCACCAGAGCGCCAAAACCAGCGTAGCGCAGCCGCCTCCCCAGGGCAACGCACGACGAAACTCTCCGCCACGACGCATTAGTAACCTTCCTGCTCGTCGTTTTCCGTACCGGGCACCGCACGCATCAGCGAGTAGACCGCGCCGCTCGCTGAATTCGAGAGCGGCCGCAAATTGTTCGGCACGGATCGCAGCCAGTTCGAATCCTGCGCAGCTGTGGGATCCGTCGTCGGAGCTTTGTGCCGATTCGGCTGCACAACGCTCAGCGCCGACGAAAAGCTGGCTTCCGTGTTGGCTGCCAGACTGCGGTAGTTCTGCGCCGCCTGCCGCGTGAGGCGATTTAAATCCGGTGCGTCAGTATTTGGCGTTTGCGCGATTTTCGCCGAGTTCTCGCTCGGCTTGTCAACCAATCGATTTGCACCTCGATCTTGAGCCAGGAAGGCAATCGACGTGGCAATCACCAACGTGGCAGCCACGGCGGCCAGCGGTGCGAGCCAACTTGGCATCGCCGGGCGTGCCGGCGTCGGCAGCTGCTTCCATTCCCTGAGCACACGTTCCGTCAGGTCACTTTGCAGAGCGGGAACGGAACGCGGCGCGCTCGCCAACAATTCGTAGGCCGCCAACAGCGGTCGCAAGTCCGGCTGCTCGTCCGCGGCGCGCGCCAACTCCGCATCCGACGCGGGCGAACGCCGCGCGTCGAGCAGATCCTGCAGCCGATTTTCAAACGCCTCGCGATTCATGCCGTTGCTCCTCCACCACGCCGCGCTGGATCAACGCCGCAGCCAGTTCCTTCCTCGCTCGATGCACCCAGGTCTTGACCGTCCCGACCGGGCAACCCAGCGCCTCGCCGATCTCGGCGTAGCTGAGCTGCTCCTGATGAAACAAGGAAAACGCCTGCCGGTATTCCTCGCGAAGCTGAGATAATGCCAATTCCACTTCCTCGCCGAGATGCTTGGCTTCTTCGACGCCCGGCAGGTGATCTTCGACCCCCTCGGCTGGCAGCGCCATCGGCGGCCGGCGTTTCCGCGTGGACAACATCGTCCTGCAGCGGTTTCCGGCAATGGCTAACAGCCACGGCTTGAAATCCCGCGTTAGGTCGAAGCCGGCCAAGCTTCGCAACGCCCGGACGAACGACTCCTGGGTGACGTCTTCGGCGTCCTGGCGGTGACCGAGCATGCGGTAGCAGAGCCCGAACACCGCCCCGCGAAAGGCGTCGACCAAGGCCGTGACCGCGGCTTGCTCGCCCGCCAGACAACGGCGCACCAGCTCTAGCTCGTCGTCTCGCAAGTTATCTCGTTCCCGGGAGCGCTCGCCGAGCAGGTGCATAAGGTGCTACCCGGCGATCACGAGGTCGGTTTCAATCCAGCTACCGGAAGGTTCGCGGCCGGAGGCCAATTCTTGGGCCCGATGCGACCACCCGCTTCTGGACGGTACGATCGTCACGAACCGCTAACTCGGCCTATTCCAGCGTCTCGCGCAACATATCCCCCAGTTCCCGTGGGGGGACGTCGCCGATCCGCCGCCCCGATTTGCGGAGCTTTTCGTTGAGCTTGATGGTCGTTTCCTGCATCTTGCTGTGCGTTTCTTCCGACCCGCCGCAGAGCGTGAAGTCGTCGCCGCGCGTCAAACGAGTGTGACCGTCCGTGTTGTCCAAACCCAGGCCCAGAAGTTTGGTACGCGATGGGTCTCGATCGGCGGATTTCAAGGCGGCCTCGCACCTGGAAGTGGGGGGAAGTGAAATAACCTACCTCAAGCGGCGGCTAGCTGGAGCTCCCTTTCAGGGCTTCCCGTGCTGTCTGCCGCGCGAGCTTGAAGGCGTTGACCAGCACCTGGGCTCGGGTTTCCAGTTGCTCGGACGTATACATCCGGTTGCCCTCGCTCTGCGGCAAGCCGGCGATGGCGATCGTGAGCGGCATCAGATCCAGGAACTCGCGATAACGCCGCTTGATGGCTTCTTCGTCGTTCGACACGGTCTCGCTCGCTTTCGTCGTTCGCCAACGGAAGATTCAGCCGGTCCTGGCCTGGTTGGCCAGCGACCTACCGCTTCATTTTAGCCCGACCGGGGGCGCAAGCAAAAGTCCGCGCGGGCGATGATTTCGCCGGCGCGGACTGGAATTCCGGAAGATATCGGCGTCCGCCTAACGGCGTTTGAAGAACTGTCGCAAGGCCTTGTCCGCCGCGGCACGGCTGTCGACGGTTGCGCGCTTGGCCGGTTGTCCTTTGCCGGCCATCGTTTGAGCGTCCGCGTTGGAGACCGATTCGTCGCTGGCGCCGCTATTCGGCCCGGGCAACGCATGATCCGTATCCTGCATGACGATCTTTCGCGTCTCGGCGCTCGATTGCGCGGCCGCGCCGTCGTCCAGGAACTGGTTCAGATCGAATTCGCCAGCCGTGGCGGCTTCCACGGTGCGTTCGACGACGGCCTGCACGGACTCCACCTTCGGCCGCTTGCCAGCGCCGACCGTGGCCTTGATGCAGAGCTCGAATTCCAGCGGCCCGACCTTGAGCCGGTCGCCGGGCTTTAGCTCGCATTCGCCAATCAAACGCTCATCATTCACATACGTGAAATTCTTACTGCCGAAGTCCCGGAC
>JALHLM010000356.1 GCA_022844585.1 Pirellulales bacterium
ATGTACATCCATCTGCCCAGCCTGGCGGGGGCCGAGACCGACATCGGTACGTACGGCGGCGTGTACTACAACGGGGTTTACTACGACAACGTCCATTTCAACATCCACGGGCAGTCGTCGCGGGGTTTTCCGAAGAAGAGCTTCAACGTCGATTTCCCGCGCGATCATCGGTTCGAGCCGTTCGCGGCGAGCGACTACACGGTCAAAGACTTCAACCTGTTGTCGAACTACGCCGACAAGTCCAAGCTGCGCAATACGCTGGCCTACGAAACGTACGGCGACGCAGGGTCGGTGACACATTTTGCGTTTCCCGTCCGCGTGCAGCAGGGCGGCCGCTTCCTGGGCGTGTATGACCTCGTGGAAGACGGCGACGACGACTATCTGGATCGGAACGGACTCGATCCATTCGGCGCGCTGTACAAGATGTACAACACGTTCACCACGACGAGCGGCGCGGAAAAGAAAACGCGACAGGAGGAGGGCGTCGGCGATCTATCAGCGTTTCAGGCCGGGCTTCGCCAGTCCGGAGCGGCGCTATCGCAATTCCTGTGGGACAACGTCGACATGCCGAGCATGGCCAATTTCCTGGCGGCCATGATCATCACCGGCAGCGTCGATTGTTGCCACAAGAACTACTACGCGTACCGTGATACGCTCGGCAACGGGGAATGGACGTATCTGCCGTGGGACCTGGACCTGTCGTTCGGTCGCAATTGGACGACGACGTTCACCTACTTCGACGACGGGCTGTTCTCGCAAAACCCGCTGTACATTGGGCGCGGCAATCTGTTGAACGACGTGCTGTTCGCCGATCCGCGATTCAATCAGATGTACTTGCGGCGTCTGCGCACGCTGATGGACGAGTTGCTTCAGAGTCCGGACACGCCCGAGGCGGAGCGGCACTACGAGAGTCGCATCGACGCGCTCGTGGAGCACATTGGCGCGGACGCGGCTCTTGATAACAACCGCTGGAGCGTGTGGGGGGCTTCGCCGACTTGGGAGCAGCAACTCACCATTCTTCGCGAGCAGTATCTCGCCGAGCGGCGGAACTTCCTGTTTAACCAGCAATCCAACGGCCGCGGTCCGATTCCGGCCGTGCAGGCGGCGATGCAGTCGCTGGAGATCGTCGAAGTCGAGCATTCGCCGGCGTCGGGAAATCGCGATCAACAGTTCATCAAAATTCGCAACCCAACGCGCGGCACGATCGACATTTCCGGCTGGCGGATCGAGGGGACGATCCAGCACACATTCAAAGCCGGCACCGTGCTGTCATCGAGTGGCGACTTGTACGTAACGCCGGACTCGAAGGCGTTCCGCGCCCGGACCGTCGGCCCGCGCGGCAATCAAGGGCTGTTCGTGCAGGACGGCTACGAGGGGATCTTGCCGGGCAGCGGCGGGTCGATCCAAATTGTCGACCAAGACGGCCGTGAAGTTGCCGGGTTCGTCTACGAAGGCGAACCATCGGACGCTCAGAAGTATTTGCGTATCACCGAGATCAATTACCATCCCTACGAGCCAGCCGCTGGCAGCCCGTTTGTCGACAATGACTATGAGTATGTCGAGCTGACGAACATCGGCGACGCGCCGCTCGATCTGACGGGCGTGTGGTTCGACCAAGGGGTCGAGTTCGATTTCACCCACGGCGCGATTCGCGAGCTGGCGCCCGGCGCGCATGTTTTGATCGTTGCCAATGAAACGGCATTTCGCGAACGCTACGGCGATGCATTGCCGGTGGCCGGCATGTACTCCGGTCAATTGAGCAATGGCGGCGAAGTGCTAGTTGTGCGCGACAAGGACAACGCGATCGTCCATAACTTCGCCTACTCCGACGCTTGGTTCAGTAGCACCGACGGGGACGGCGAAACCCTGGTCGTTCAGGATGAGCGGGCCGACATTGCGAATTGGGGCCTGAAGCAGGGCTGGCGCGCTAGTCGCTTGCATGGCGGATCGCCGGGGCGCGACGACGTGGTCCAACAATTGGGCGATGCGGACGGCGACAGCGACGTGGATGCCCAAGATCTGCAGGCGGTGCGCGAAAACTTCGGCCGAGCGGCCGGCGGTCTCGGCGACGCGGACCACGATGGCGACGTGGATGTGCATGACCTGAACGCGGTGCGTAACTACTTTGGCGTGTCGGCGCCGGTGGGCGTTCGCAACTCAGTGAATTCGCCCACGAGCGCCGTGTCGGCCACGCGTTTCGCGGTCGACTCTGCCCATGACGCCGTGTTCGGCCTGTGGACGAAATCGCCCAACTTCGAGTGGGAAAAGCCCCGGCGTCGCCGCGATTTTCGCTAGCCGCGATATCCAAGCGGGAAACGACCGCCGTGGGGCTTTACGGCCTTTCGGGGGGCGGCTAGGTTATGGCCTTCCCAACTGTTTCGTCGCGCCAAAAATCTGTCGCGACCTCCCAAGTCCGAGAGGCGGCGAACAGTTTGGGTCACGGTTCCTGGGATGGCGGGCGTCTCCAGGCGGCGGACCGTGACAGGCGTCAGGCACTTTGAGCTTCGGAGGTCGCGCACATGCGTTGGAGTCTTCCTCAGTCGGCGGCGATCATTTTGGTTTGCTGCGTCAGTTTACTAGTCGTCTCGCGCGGCCTCGCACAAGAAACGACAACACCCGACGCAGCGGCCACGGCCGCGGACCTGGTTGTTGAAGCGACGGCAGCTCTCGACGAGGAAGCCGAGGCCGACGAGCCTGCCGCCGAGACTCCCGCCGGGCCGACGCTCGATCGTGGCGACACCGCCTGGATGTTGACCTCGTCGGCGCTGGTGCTGTTCATGACCGCGCCGGGCCTGGCGATGTTCTACGGGGGCCTGGTGCGGAAGAAGAACGTGCTCGGCGTGATGATGCAATGCTTCTTCCTGATGGGCATGATGACCATCGTGTGGGGCGTGATTGGCTACTCGCTGAGCTTTGGCGGCAGCGGGCCGTTCATCGGCAACTTGGACCACCTGTGTTTAAAAGGCGTCCAACGGGAGTACGGCAAACCGACTGAGTTGGTGCTCGGCATTCCGAAGCTCGTCCACATGGTCTACCAAGGCATGTTCTTTATCATCACGCCGGCGCTGATCTGCGGTGCATTCGCCGAGCGAATGAAATTCAGCACCATGGTCGTTTTCAGCTTGCTGTGGGGCCTGCTGGTCTACTGCCCACTTTGCCATTGGGTTTGGGGCAACGGGATTCTCATGTACGGCAGCGCCAACGCCAACCTCTACGGCACCGGCGCGCTCGACTTTGCTGGCGGCGCCGTGGTGCATATCAGTTCCGGAGTCTCCGCGTTAATTTGCGCGCTCGTGATGGGGAAACGCCTCGGCTATGGTTCGCAGCCGATGCCGCCCCATAACTTGACGTATACGACGCTCGGCGCCGCGATGCTCTGGGTCGGCTGGTTCGGCTTCAACGCCGGCAGCGCCACCGCCGCCGATGAGATCGCCGCGAGCGCCTTTGTCGCCACGCACTTTGCCGCCGCGGCCGGCACTTTGGGCTGGGCCGGCATGGAATGGATCACGCGTGGCAAGCCCAGCATGTTGGGCGCCGCGTCAGGGGCGGTCGCCGGATTAGTCTGTATCACGCCCGCAGCAGGTTTCGTGCAACCGATGTGGGGCTTGGTGATGGGCCTGGCCGCCGGCGTAGTTTGTTTCTATGCCTGCACGACGTTGAAATCGATGTTCAAGTACGACGACAGCCTCGATGCTTTCGGTGTTCACGGCGTGGGCGGGACGTTGGGGGCGATCCTGACCGGCGTATTCGCCACGCGGGACGTCAACCCGATTGGTGGTGAGAGTTTTCTGGGGCTGATCGAAGGTGGCACGGTGATGAAGGCCCAATTGATCGCCACGGGGCTGACCTGGTTCTACGCCGCGGCCGTGAGTTTCATCCTGCTGAAAATCCTGGACGTGGTGATGGGCCTGCGCGTCTCGCAGCAGCAAGAAGTGCAGGGACTCGACCTTAGCCAGCATGGCGAAGAAGGCTACATCTTCCTGTAGTACCCGCAGGGCGTTCTAATCAACGGCATCAGACCGCCGCGGGCAAATCGGGCCCGCGGGATTGGATTGGAGAACGAATCATGAAGAAAATCGAAGCCATTGTCCGGCACTTCAAGCTCGAGGACGTGAAAGCCGCGCTCACCGAGGCCGGCACGCATGGCATGACAATCACCGAGGTCCGCGGATTCGGCCGCCAGAAGGGGCATACGGAGATGTACCGCGGCACCGAGTACGCCGTCGATTTTGTGCCCAAGGTCAAGGTGGAAGTCGTCGTCAGCGATGGCGCCGTCAAGAAGGTGATCGACACCATCCTCCGCGCCGCGCAAACGGGGCAGATCGGCGACGGCAAGATCTTCGTTTCCGATCTCGCCGAAGTGGTCCGCATCCGCACCGGCCAAACCGGCGAAGACGCTCTGTAAGACTGTCCGAAAGCGGCGACGACCGGACTTTCCCGGGGCGGATTTCGTCCTACACTTTTCTATTCGCTTTTTCGCACCGTGCCGCATCCCTGCGCTTGCCCATGTCCGTGACGCTGAAGCCGCTGATCCTGGAGCTTCGCGAAGAGCTAGCGGAAGGGCGGCGCAAAATTCGCCAGTCGCACGATCGCGGCACGCCCGGCGCGCAGGTTTGTCATGCGTTGACCGACCTAGTCGACATGGTGGTCGAGCGGGTCTATCAGCAGACGTTGGCAGACCTCGATCCGAACGGGCAGCTCAAGCTTGCCGCGGCTGCCACGTTGGTCCCGCACGGCGGCTACGGCCGGCGCGATATGGCGCCGCACTCCGACGTCGATTTGATGATCTTGCACGAAACCGGCGAGAGCGGCGCGATCGAGGCGCTCGCACAGCGAATGTTGAGGGACCTGTTCGACATTGGTCTCGTGGTCGGGCAAAGCGTCCGCACTGTGGCGCAGGCTTGTAACCTCGCCAGGGAAGACGCGACGATCCTCACGTCGCTCGCCGAAGCACGGTATCTCGCCGGCAACGAGGAGCTATTCACGCGCTTCAGCACTCGCTTCGAACAGCAAATGCGTCGCGGCCGCGCGGGCGTGTTGACTCGCATCGCGGCCGCCCGGGAAGACGAGCGCAACGACTTTGGCGAAACCGTGTACCTGCTTGAGCCGAACATCAAGCGCTCGCGTGGGGCGCTGCGCGATCTTCAGATGCTGCGCTGGCTCGGCAGCGTGCGGTACGGCGTGCAAGACGCCGACGGGCTGCGGCTTCGCGGATTGATCTCGGAGCTGGATTACAAGTCGGTGAAGCGCGCGCACGAGTTTTTGCTCCGATTGCGCAACGAGATGCACTTCCATCAGGACAAGCCAAACGATTCGCTGGATCGCGTGGAACAGTTGCGAATCGCCGAGCAGTTCGGCTACGCCGGGCATCACGGGCTGCTGCCGGTGGAAGTTTTCATGCGCGATTACTTCCGCCTCACGAGCGAGGTGAGCGACATCGTGTCGCGCTTTGCGGTCCGCGCGCGAACGCAACAAGCCTGGCGAAAGCTCGCGGCGCCGTTGTGGAGCCATCGCTTCGAAGGCGATTTCCTCGTCGGCCCGGGATCGATCGCGGCCAGCGAACGTGCGTTGCCGAAGATTACGGGGAGTCTCGCCCAGATTCTCCGGCTCTGCGACGTCGCCAATCTGTATGACAAGCCGATCCACCATGAAACCATGGAGGCGATCCGCGCTGCAGTCCCCAAATTGCCCGATGAGCTCGACGAGGCCGCCGCGTCGCGTTTCCGTTCGCTGCTCTCGCAGCCCGCCCGACTGGGCGAGCTGTTGCGGTCGCTCCACAGCATGGGCGTGTTGGAAAAGATCATCCCGGAGTTTGATCACGCGCGCTGCTTGCTGCAATTTAATCAATACCACAAATACACGGTCGACGAGCATAGCTTTCGCGCGGTGGAACATGCCACGGAGTTCCGGTTGGATCCAGCCTTGTTTGGCGATATTTACCGGGGCCTCAAGCGCAAGTGGCTGCTGCACCTCGCGCTGTTGCTTCACGACTTGGGCAAGGGCTACGAAGAGGATCATTCCGAAGTCGGCAAGCGGATCGCTGAATCGAGCGCGGCCCGATTGCACCTCAACGAGCGCGATACGGCGGCGCTCAGTTATCTGGTTCACAAACATTTGATGATGTCGCACCTGGCGTTTCGGCGCGACACCGGCGACGAGCAGGTCGTCGTGCAGTTCGCCGTCGACGTCGGTTCGCCGGAACTGCTGCAGATGCTGGTCTTGCTCACGGCATCGGACCTGGCCGCCGTGGGGCCGGGCGTGTTGAACGCCTGGAAAGTCGAAGTGCTCGGCGAGCTTTATCACCGCACCATGCGTCATCTCGCCGGCGACGCCCCGGCATCGAAGACCGATCAGCGCCTGCACGAACGCCGTCAGCAGGTGCTCGAGTTGCTCAAGAACGCGCCGCAGCCGGGTTGGTATGAGCGACAATTGGAGGCGCTGCCGAAGCGGTATTTGCTCGCCGGCAGCGCCGACGAAGTCGCCGCAGCGCTACGCGAATTGGGCACGGTCGCCAAACACGGCGTGATCGCCCGTGGCCGGTATTTGGCCGATCGCGGCGCGGTGGAATACACGATC
>JALHLM010000357.1 GCA_022844585.1 Pirellulales bacterium
GCAGAGATTCCTCGAAGATCCAACGCTTGTCGAACCAGCCATGCTCGCCGAGATAGAAGCCCTGGTCCGACGCGTAAACAACGATCGTGTTCGACGCCAGACCGGATTCATCCAGGTAGGCGAGCAAGCGTCCCACGCTCTCGTCGACGCCGCGGATGCAACCCAGATAGTCGTGCATGTAGCGCTGATACTTCCACCGCACCAGTTCATCGCCCGTCATCTTCGCGTCGCGAAACGCCTGATTGCGCGGTTCGTAGTAAGCGTCCCACTCGCGGCGCTCCTCCGGCGTCAGTCGTTGCGGCGGCGTGAATTTCAGATCGCGGTCGGTCATCGTCTTCGCGATCGTCATGTCTTGGTCGCGCTCCGCGAGTCCTCGCCCCGCGTAGTCGTCAAACAATGTCGGCGGCTCAGGATACGTGCGATCGCCGTCATGTCCCAGATGCCGCAGCGCCGGCTCCCATTCGCGGTGCGGCGCCTTGTGCTGGCACATCAACAGAAACGGGCGATCAGGGTCACGATTGCGCAACCATTCGACGCTCCGCTCCGTGATGACGTCGGTCACGTAGCCAGGCTCTTGAATCCGCTCGCCGTTGCGAATCATCGGCGGGTTGTAGTAGACGCCTTGGCCAGGCAGGATTTGCCAATGATCGAATCCCGTCGGATCGCTTACCAGGTGCCATTTGCCGACGAGCGCCGTCTGATATCCCGCCGCCTGCAACAGTTTCGGAAACGTAACCTGCCCGCCGTCGAAGCGGGAATTGTTGTTATTGTAGAAGCCGTTCAGGTGCGAGTATTTGCCCGTGAGGATCGTCGCGCGCGAAGGGCCGCAGATCGAATTGGTCACCAGGCAGCGGTCGAACCGCATCCCTTCGTGAGCCAGGCGATCGATGTGAGGCGTCTCGATGAGCTTCCGAGGATCGCCATAGGCGCTGATCGCCTGATAAGCGTGGTCGTCGGAGAAGATGAACACGATGTTGGGCCGCGAGCGATTCGCGTCAGGCGCCGCGGTCGAGGACGTCGCGTGGCAAACGAAAACCGCGAAGAACAAGACGAGCCGCACGGCAGTGTGGGCGAGGGTATTCATGGAAACATGAAGTTTGTAGGCGGATCGACGAAGGTTGGCAGGCCAGTATACCGGGTCAGCACTGGCGCCGCATCCATTCACAGTAACTGTGCCGTGTTTTCCCGGGTTGTCGCCGACAGCGGGCGTTCCATAATGCAGTGCTGGCGAGTCGCTGAGCGGACTCGCGTCGAGACGGAATTTTTGGGAAAGGCTGGGCGGCGTGAAGATTGCCTACTTGGATTGTGCCAGCGGCATTAGCGGCGATATGACCCTCGGGGCGCTGGTGGACGCCGGCGTCGATCTGGCAGCTATCAACGACGGCGTGCAATCGCTCGGCCTGCCCGGCGTGAGGATTGCCCGGAGTGAGGTTAAGAAACACGGCTTCCGGGCCACGCAGGTCGTCGTCGAGCACGAGCCGGAGCATGCGCATCGGCATCTGCATCACATTGTTGACATGATCGACGCCGGAAAGTTGACCGAACGGCAGAAGGATCTGGCCAAGCGGATTTTCACCAGGCTCGGCGAAGCCGAGGCCAAGGTCCACGGGTCGACCTTGCGCAAGGTCCATTTTCATGAAGTCGGCGCGGTGGATTCCATCGCCGACATCGTCGGCGCAGCGATCGGCTGGGACCTGCTTGGCGTCGACCGCATCGTCTGCTCGCCGATCCCGACAGGGCAGGGTCGCATTCAGATCGCGCACGGGCTGTGCAGCATTCCGGCCCCGGCGACGGCGGAGTTATTGCGGGGCGTGCCGCTCTTGGATTCCAACGTCCAATCGGAACTCACGACGCCGACCGGAGCGGCGATCGTGGCCACGCTCGTGGATGAATTCGGCGGCCTGCCGGCGATGACCGTCGAGGCGATCGGCTACGGCGCGGGACAGCGCGAGCTGGCCGAGCAACCCAACGTGCTGCGGCTGTTCGTCGGCACGCGCGAGGGAGAGTTCAGCGCGGATCTGGTCTGGGTCGTCGAAACGAATCTCGATGACGTCCCCGGCGAAGTAATCGGGCACACCATCACGAAACTCTGGGAAGCCGGCGCGCTCGACGTGTATACGACGGCGATTCAAATGAAGAAGAATCGACCGGGCGTGACCCTGAGCGTGATCTGCGCCGTGCCGTTGATCCCCAAGGTGGAAAAAATCCTCTTCCGCGAAACGTCGACATTGGGCGTGCGGCGCTGGCCGGTCAGCCGGCACAAGCTCGACCGTGCCGCGCACACGGTCACCACCGATTGGGGCCCCATCGAAGGCAAGCTCGGCCTCATTACTGGTCAGCCTCCAAGCTTCTCGCCGGAGTACGAATCATGCCGTCGCGTGGCAGAAGAGAAGAACCTGCCGCTTAAGGACGTGTATGAAGCGGCACGTCAGGCGTTTGCCCGCGAAGAAAGTAAACCCAATTGAACCGCAGAGGCGCTGAGACGCGGAAGGGGTTCGCGTCGGCGTTGTTCGAACGGATATCAACCACTCAGCGTGGGTGCCTGGGGCTGAGGCGATC
Organism: Pirellulales bacterium; assembly: GCA_022844585.1. Taxonomy (GTDB): domain Bacteria; phylum Planctomycetota; class Planctomycetia; order Pirellulales; family JALHLM01; genus JALHLM01. The sequence continues at coordinate 2,560 of JALHLM010000357.1, forward strand.
AATGAACCCAACTATGTCGAATCGACTGGGGCATCGTGGCGACTAGTTGACAAGCACAACGAAGCCCCAGCGGTTGGACCATGGTGACTGCGCAATCCTTGACCCTGCCCTAGGCACCCTCCGTGATCATTGCCCCGACGATTGCGCATGCCGTGAAACGAACGTCACACGCGTGACGCTTACTTCGCCGCGGCTTTTTTGCCGGGGAAGAAGTTGAAGAGGCTCTTTTTGCTGGACTTCGCGGGATCGGCCGCGGCTTCCTCGTCCGGCTTCGCGCCGGTGAGGCTTTCCGCTAGGGCGCTGATCGCCAGCGTGATCGCCGCGCGGGGCGCTTGGTCCAGCAATGGCACGCCGTTGTTACGGACGTCGACCATGGTGCGGAAGTCGTTCGGGAGTTGGAAGAAGATTTCGCGCCCGATCGTGTCTTGCGCTTTCTTCAAGCTGATCTGTCCGCTGTCGATGCCGACACGGTTGACGACGATCTTCACCTTGTCGGCGATGCCGTCCATCTCGTTGAACGACGTCATCAGCCGTACGATGTTGCGCAGGCACGGCAAATCGAGCTGCGTCACGAGCAGGATCTGATCCGCCGATTGCAGCGCCACGATGTCGAGCGGGCTGTAACCCTTCGAGAGATCGAGCACGAGGTGGCTGAACGTGGCTTTGAGCAACCCGATCACGCGGGTCAAGTCGTCGGTCGTGATGTGTTGCATGTCCTCCATCTGCACGGGACGCGGCAGGAGGAACAGGCCGGACGAATGTTTGGTGAGCGATCGCTTCAACAGCGAGAAGTCCAATCGCGTGACGTTCTGCGAGACGTCGTACAACGTGTAGTCCGGGATGATGTCCAGGAACACGTCGGCGTCGCCCAGGCACAGGTCCAAGTCGACCAGCGCGACGGTGTTCTTCGGATCGCGGGCGATCGCGCAGCCGAGATTCACGGCCACGCTCGTCGTGCCCACGCCGCCGGTGGCGCCGGTGACAGCGATGACCGTGCTCCCCTTCGATTTCGATTCGCCGCGGCCGAAGCGGCGCTCGCGAATCCGCGTCATCGCGCCAATCAAGTCTTCGAGCTTGACCGGTTGCGTGAGGAATTCCTTGGCCCCGGAACGCATCGCGCGGAGGATCAAGTTGCCGTCGGTCGATGAACTCAGGACCAGAATGCTGCAATCGGGCGACATCTCGTTGATTTTGACGACGAGATCGAGCGCCTTGTTCGGATCGTGATCGAGCGCGACGATACCGATATCCGGATGCGTCTGTTGCACGACGTCGGCGAAGAACTCGTAGCGCGAGCACTCCGCCTCGAGCCAGGCTGTGTCCATGCCCAGCAGCATCGTTTTCAGGGCTTCTCGCGTGCCGTCCTTGGGATCGACGATGGCTAAGCGAAGTACGTTGCTCATGATTCGATGTAGCGCAGGAGTGAAACCAGGAGGGAGCGGCCACAACGCCCGTCCGCCAACGAAAGCGGCGGGCCATTGAGGCCCGCCGCGCGTGTGGCACTTCGTGGCAGCCTGTGTTGCTACTCTACTACATCGTAGCCAATCGGGCCGACCAAACCGGGACGTTGCCCCGCCGAGGCCTGCGCCGGTCGGCCGGGTTGAACTTGCACGCCCTGCGGGTTGGACTGATTCGGCCGGCTTTGCTGGCGGCGAGCGACCGGAACCGTGGCTGGCACGCGGCGACGGGCGTCACCGGCACCTGGCTGCATCGCCGGAGCGGGCTGCTGCACGCCCGGGGCCACCGTCTCGCTCTGAATCAGGCCTCCCCCTTCGCCGCCGGCGCCAGGATACGGCGAGCCGTCCGGGCAGCACTTCGGCACTTCGATGTGGTTCTTCATGTACCACTGCCAATCGGTCGGCAGCGTGGTCATGGTGCCCGGGCCGCAAGGCGGCACTTCCTCGCAGTTCATCGGGTCGACGAGCTCCGGCGTGACCAGGATCAGCAATTCGATTTCGTTCACGCGTTCGCGTTTCCGGCTGAACAGCACGCCGGCGTAAGGCAGCTCGCCCAAGAAGGGCACGGCCCGAATATCCTGTTCCGTGCGTTGCTGGATCAAGCCGGCGATGGCCATTGTCTGTCCCGCCCGCATTTCGGCGCCGGTGTCGACTTCACGCACACGCAAGCCTGGGACGTTGATGTCCTGCACCTGGACGCTGCGCGATTCGTCGAGCTCGCTCACTCGGGGACGAACTTCCAAGCGGATCAGCCCGTTGCCGAGCACGATCGGGACGAAGTCCATCTGCGTACCGAACTTTTTCCATTCGATCGACACGGTGCCCAAGCTTTGCGGCACCAGGATCGGGAATTCGCCACCCTCATTAAAGAAGGCCGGGCGACCGCTGACAGTGACCAGCGTCGGGTCGGCGATCAAGCGGGCCACGTTTTTCTGTTGCAGGGCTTCGATCAGCCCGAAGAACGAGTTGTTGCCATCGACGATGCCGAACGTAGCGGTCGTGCCTTGGTTCACGATCTCGCCAGACGTATTGGAAAAGCTTTGCAGCAGGCTGCCGACGCCCTGGGTGATGAAGTCGTCACCGTTGATTTCGACCCAGTCGACGCCGAGGTTACGCAGCTTGGTGCGGGAGATTTCCAGCACCTTGACGTGCAGCATCACTTGTTGCACGCCGCCGACGCTGATGTTGTTGATGACCTTGGGATAGTAATCCTTGGCCATTTCGGTGATGCGATCCACCTGGCCGAGATCATCCACGTAACCGGAGATGACCACGCTGTTAGCCAGCGGGAAGACTTTCAATGACGCATTCGGGAACTGCGATTCCAACAGGAACTGCAGCTCCTGGGAGTCGCCGAACACGACCAGGTCGATCGTGTGAAGCTTGTTGTCTTCATCCCAGAGGTTGACCTGGGTGACGCCCGCCTTCTTGGCGAACAATTGCACCTGAGTCTCGCTCAGCGGCTCCACGCCGACGACGTCAGGGTTGTTGACCTGGACCTGGGGGATCTTCGCCCCCAAGGTCAGGATGCGGCTGGTGTTGACCACCAGCTCGAGCCGCTCATTCGCGGCTTCGATCTTATGCACGATGCTCTGGCGTCCCATTTGCTGGGCATCCGCCAGGTCGGTGAGACTGATCGTCAGGGCGACGGTCAGCAGCGCCAAGCGCGGGGCGAGGCTTCGCCCAGGGGAACGTGGGAACATCCGTGTAGTCCTTGCACTGTCCGTAGTGAGTAAGGTCTCTGTCCGTGACTATGCCTTGGGCGCGACCTGTCCGTGAACCTCGCGGTTCATCGCACCCCAGGGTTGTTCGCTCAATTGATCTGGTCGTACTCCGGTTCGATGTCGGCGGCCGGATCGAACGGCGGTTCGGGATCCGGTTCGTTCTGCGGCGGATCCACGCTGGGAATCACGCCCGGATCGGCCTGAGCCGGCATCGAAGGGTCGGCTGGCGCCGCGCCGTCGAGGCGCACGCCATCCTGAAACTGCACTTGCCGCGGCGCGTCGCCGCCGACAAGCACCAACATGGTCCATACGTTGGCGGGCACGACCGGCACGGGCTCAGCAGCCGGGGCCGGCTCGGTGTTGAGCAAACTCAACAACCCGCCTCCCTTGTCTTCGGTCGGCTTCTTGCTGGAACCAAAATTCAAAAGGTCCGGAATGGAGACAATCGTGTTCTCCGCTTCGGTTTTGTCGTCCGGCCCCCGCAAAGTCAACCGAATCTTGCCAAGTTCCGCGGCCAGCATCACCCGTTTGGCGGCGTCCGGCTCCACGACGAGCGAAACGGTTTTCGCCGCAATGGTCCCATCTTCGCCGGACGCCTGATCGCCATCGAAGATTTCATTCACGGCGAACACCTTGGCGCTCTGCAGCACCGTGGCGGTCATCGTCTCGTTGGCGCCCAAACCGGGATTGCGACGGATGAAGACCTGCACGTCGACGGTGTCGCCGGGCAGCACCAATTTCGAAATCCCCGTCACATCGTCCACCTTGAGGCTGACGACTTGATACCCGGGCGGAATCTGGCGGCTGGCGCCAAGCGCCGGATCGTCCGGCGAAA
>JALHLM010000358.1 GCA_022844585.1 Pirellulales bacterium
TCCGTCACTTCGGCCGGAATTCGCCGGTCGTAGTACTCGAACTGCTCCTCTTCGCTCTTCAGCAGATCGCGTTTGCGGAGCTTGGCTTGTTGCGCCTGGAGTTCTTCCAATAGCACGCGGTTGTGAATGAGTGTCGGCGCCTGCGTTTCCCAGTCCCCTTCCACCAAGGCGGAGCGAATGAACATCTCGCGCGACCAGGCGGCGTTCACGACTGAGTACCGCGCCGAGCGTCGCGGCACGATCGGCAGCCCCCACAGCGTGACCTTTTCGTAGCACATCACCGCGCCGGATTCCCGACTCCAATGCGGATCGTGAAACGTGCGCGTCACCAGGTGCGCCGCCAAGGTTTCCAGCCAGGTCGGATTGATCCGCGCCACGCAGCGCAGGTAGCGCCGATTCGTCTCTACCAACTCCGCCGCGACCAGCCATTTCGGCTTCGACGCCCGCAGCCCGGAACCAGGCCAAAGTTGGAACTTCGCGCCGCCGGCCATCGTGAACTCGCCTTCGTCGGCGCGAAAGCCGGCGTTAGCCAGCAAGCCCGACAACAGCGAACGATGAATCGCCGCCGAGTCGTCACGTCGCGGGCCGCTCTTCATCCCCGCGTCGCCGGTCAGCCGCAAAAGCTGCTGATGGACGTCGATCCACTCGCGCATCCGGTTATACGACAGGAAATTCGTGTGGCAGGCCTTGCGCAACTGCGACCCAGACAACTCGTGCTTGAGCTTGTGAAAAAAGTCCCAGATCGCCAGGTAACTAAGGAAATCCGAATCAGCGTTCGCGAACTTGGCATGCGCTTCGTCCGCCGATTGTTGTTTATCCATCGGCCGTTCGCGGGGATCCTGCGTTTCGAGCGCCGCGGCAATCACGAGCACTTCGTTCAGGCAACCTTCCGCATGCCCGGCGACAATCATCCGGGCGATCCGCGGGTCTACGGGTAGTTTTGCCAACTGCCGCCCTAGCGGCGATAGTCGATTCTCTGAGTCGATGGCCCCGAGCTCAAACAACGTGTGATACCCGTCGCGCACGACGCCGACCTTCGGCGGATCGAGAAACGGAAACTCCTCGATGTCCCCGAGGTTCAACGCGAGCGTCTGCAGAATCACTGACGCCAGGTTGGTCCGTTGAATCTCCGGCGCGGTGAACGGTTCACGACTTTGAAAATCCTCTTCGCTGAACAGCCGAATGCAGACGCCGGGGCCGATGCGACCGCAGCGTCCTTTGCGCTGCTCGGCCGAGGCCCGCGAGATCGGCTCGATCGGCAGTCGCTGCATCCGGCTCCGCGGCGCGTAGCGGCTGATCCGCGCTACGCCCGGGTCGATCACATACCGCACGCCGGGCACAGTGAGCGACGACTCGGCGACGTTCGTGGCGATCACAATTCGCCGGCCGTTATGCGGCTGGAAGACGCGGTCCTGCTCCTTGCCGGATAGCCGCGCGTACAGTGGCAGAATCTCCGTGCTTTGTTTTCCGGTCGAATGCAGCAGCCGCCCGCGCAGCGCCTTCGCGATGTCGTGAATATCCCGCTCCGTCGGCATGAACAGCAGGATGTCGCCGGGCGGCAGTTCCAGCAGTTCATCCACGGCATCGAGCACCGCTCGCATCCAGTCCGGATCGTCCTGGGCGTCGTCATCGACCATCGGACGGTAACGCACTTCGACCGGGTAAGTGCGCCCGGAAACCTCGATCACCGGCGCGGGCCCGCGCGACGACGCGAAGTGCTCGGCGAATCGCGCCGTGTCGATCGTCGCCGACGTGATGATCAACTTCAAATCGCGCCGCTTCGGTAGCAGGCGGTGCAGGCAGCCCAGCAGGAAGTCGATATTCAGCGAGCGCTCGTGCGCTTCGTCGATGATCAGCGTGTCGTACTGTTCCAAGAACCGATCATGCTGCGACTCGGCCAGCAGGATGCCGTCGGTCATCAGCTTGATGTAGGTCTCCGGGCTGGTCGAATCGGTGAAGCGAATCTTGAAACCGACGTCGCGCCCGAGCGGGGAATTCAGCTCCTGGGCAATTCGCGAAGCCACGCTCCGCGCCGCGATCCGCCGCGGCTGCGTATGCCCAATCAATCCGGCGACGCCGCGCCCCAGTTCCAGGCAAATCTTCGGCAACTGCGTCGATTTCCCGGAGCCGGTCTCACCGCAAAGGATCACTACCTGGTGCTCGCGAATCGCGGCGGCGATCTCCTCCCGCTTGGCCGAAATCGGCAACGCGTCGTCATACTGCACGCTCGGCACTCGCTCCGCCCGAGCCTGCCGCCGCGCCATGGAGCGTTCTAAATCCGCCGCCCATTTCGCCAACCCCTCGTCGGCCCCATCGCCGCGCTTCGCCCGCTCGCGCAACGCTTCCCACCGCCGGCGCAGCCGAAACTGATCGGCCAGCATGGCATGGGCGATATCGGCGGATCGGTCGGCGAGGGAGGACATGCGATGATCTGGCGAGGAATTGCGCGCGAACCTGGAATCGAGTATTTTACTCAGATTGGCGTTGGGGCGAGGGGGTTCACGCGGTGACTGCTCGTTAGGTCCCCAACACGAAATTGGGTGGCGGCATGCGTACATCGAAAGAGTACGAATCCTTCGTCGAACATCCCCGCTTCGGGCGATGCCCTCGAATCACCGGGCTGAATCCCGAAGCCGTCTACGGCGGCGACACGTTCTTGCACTGGCATTCACCGCGTGAATGCCGAATCCCGAACACGGCCATTCGGGCCGATTTGTCGCGGCAGACGCCTGCTACCGTTGCAGTGACACATTATTTTGATGTTAAGCGTCAGTGCCGCGACTGCGGACGGCCGTTCATCTTTTTTGCCCAAGAACAGAAACACTGGTACGAAGTTCTCGGCTTCGGCCTGGATTCGGACTGTGTTCGATGCATCGAGTGTCGCAAGATTGAGCAAGGGATCGCTCGGCTTCAAGAGCGTTACGCGGAGCTGTTTCACATCGTCGGCAGGACGACTGAAGAGAACCTCGAAATGGCCGAGTGTAGCCTGTCGCTCATCGAGACCAACGTGTTTAATCGTCGACAATCTGAGCGGGTGAGAATGTTGCTCAATCAGATCGGCCCGGACCATGTGAAAAAGATTGTTCGGCGACGCGACGCAATCGTCAAAAGGCTGATTGCGATTGAGTCTAGCGAGGCTTAGTTTCACATTTGCGCGATCGCGTTGAAAGCCTGCGAAACTCACACCACATCCTTCAGCGCGTCCCCCAACCGCCCAAACCGGTACGCAAACTCGCGTTCCTGCGCCACCTTCGGCACGACCCGTTGCGACGCCAGCAGCACGTCCGCCACTTCGCCAAAGGCCAGGCGGACGGCGAATTCGGGGACCGGGAAGATTGCCGGGCGGTGCAGCGTGGCGGCGAGGGTCTTGGTGAACTCGCGGTTGGTGGCCGGTTCCGGCGCGACGCCGTTGATGGGGCCTTCAAGTTCCGCGTGTTCGGCGGCGAAGAGCAGCATGTTCACCAGGTCGTCGATGTGGATCCACGGCATCCATTGCTTGCCGTCGCCGAGGACGCCGCCGACGCCGAGCTTGAATGGCGTGAGCATCTTCTTGAGCGCTCCGCCGTTTTTGCCGAGCACGACGCCGATGCGGACCGAAACGACGCGCATGCCGACGTCCCGCCCGCGCGCCGCTTCTTGCTCCCAGGACTTGCAGACATCGGCCAGGAAACCCGAGCCGGCCGGTGAGTGCTCGTCGAGCAATTCCTCGCCGCGGTCGCCGTAATAGCCGACGGCCGACGCGCAGACCAACGTCTTAGGACGTAGCCCCAGCGCCCCGACAGCGTCGATCAAATTGCGTGTTGGAAACACCCGGCTATCCCGCAGCCGCTGCTTCTTGGCCTCGTTCCAGCGCCCTTCCGCGACCGGCTCGCCGGCCAGGTGAAAGATCGTGTCGACGCCCTGAAACGCCGCCGCCGGGGGCCGCTCGCGCGAGGCGTCCCAAGGGTAGGCGTTCACGTCTCCGAGCACGGATTTCGCGCGGCTCGCGTCGCGGGTCAGGACGACGCAGCCGGGCAACTTCGCCACCAGGCGGCGGCCGACAAACCCGGTCGCGCCGGTAATCAGGGCCTTCATGACTCCCCCTCCCCACGGTTGACGAAGCGTCGCGGCACGACGGGATTATACGACGCCGCCCAGTGCGTTACATTGCCGGCCATGGCAATCCTCGGCGCACACATGTCGATTTCCGGCGGCTACTATCGCTCCGTGGAAATCGCCAGCGAGATGGGCTGCGACGCGGTCCAGCTTTTCACGAAGAACAATAACCAATGGCGCGCGAAAGAATTAACCGACGAAGACGTCGCGAAATTCCAGACAGCGCTGAAAGAACTGAATATCGGCTGGCCGATCGCGCACAATTCCTACCTCATCAACCTGGCCGCGCCGGACGAGGAACTTTGGCGAAAATCAATCGACGCCCAGCGGATTGAACTGAAACGTGCTGAACGGTTGGGGATTCCGTTCGTCGTAGCCCATCCGGGCGCGTTCACCACTTCGAGCGAAGAAGTTGGGCTGAAGCGCATCATCACGGCGTTGAATGAAGTCCATGCCGCCACGCCTGGCCTGAAGGTGAAGACGCTCCTCGAAGCCACGGCCGGCCAGGGCAGTTGCCTGGGCTGCAAGTTCGAGCATCTAGCCGAGATCATCGCCGGCGTGAAACATCCGGTACGCCTTGGCGTCTGCATCGATACCTGCCATATCTTCGCCGCCGGCTATCCGCTCGGGACACCGAAGGAATACAAGGAAACCATGAAGGCCCTCGACGCCACGGTCGGTGTAACCCAAGTCCAGGCGTTTCATCTTAATGATAGCGCCAAACCGTTCGGCTCCCGCGTCGACCGCCACGCGCATATCGGCCAAGGGCATCTCGGGCTGGAGCCATTCCGCCATTTGCTGAACGACGCCCGCTTCCGCAAGGTGCCGATGTACCTGGAAACGCCGAAAGAAGAAGTCAACGGCGAGCACATGGACAAGGTGAACTTCCGCACGCTGCGCTCGCTTATCAAATAGCAAAACCGACATCACACCAGCCCGACGCGCAAGCGAGGGGGAGCGGACGCTTGCCATGAGTACACGTCGTACTCAATTCTACGCCTTCTCCCCCTCGCTTGCGCGTCGGGCTAGTGAAAGGACAATCGTGCCCACCCTCGCATCCATTCAAGTCGGCATGCCGCGTCAATTTGGGCGCGAGGATGCGGAAAATCCCTTCGATAGGCCGTGGACATCCGGCATCTTCAAGTTGCCGGTGACGGGCCCGGTGGAAATCACCAAGTACGGACTCATCGGCGACGGCCAGGCCGATTTGGAAAACCACGGCGGCGACGACAAGGCGGTGCTTAGTTATTCGGCCGATCACTACCCTGGCTGGCTGCCGATCCTCGGACCGGATTCTGCCACGTTCGGCGCGTTCGGCGAGAATCTTACGATCCGCGGCCTAACCGAAGACGACGTTTGCGTCGGCGATGTCTGGCAAATCGGCGAAGCCGTTCAACTCCAGATCTCGCAGCCTCGGCAGCCCTGTTGGAAACTGGCGCGCAAATGGCGCGTCCGCGATCTCGTGGAACAAGTGCAGCACACCGGCCGCAGCGGCTGGTATTGGCGCGTGCTGCGGCCGGGCCGCGTGGAAGCAGGACAACCGCTGACAATGCTGAATCGAACGCGTCCCGAGTGGACGATCGCGGCAGCCAACCGGGCGATGTATCACCGCAAGCATGATCGCGCCGCGGCGATGGCACTGGCCGAGTTGCCGGAGCTTGCCGGCAGTTGGCGGCGCCATTTCTCCAGTCGTGCGGCGCGACTAGCGAGCGAATAGCACGCTCGTATGCGAAAGCCATGCTTGCCGAACCCGGGCAAATCGGGCAAAATCCTGGCGTCCGCCGGGGAGCGTCCCTGGCGCGGAGGCTTGTTCTCGTTTTTCACGGTACGGCCAGCGATGGATTTGACGCGCGTTGAGCAGTTGCAGCGTGACCTTACGGACAAGTACGTGATCGTCTCCGGCGATCGACCGGAACTGGCCCGCTTCCGAGGTATCACCGGCCGCGTGCGGACCGTGAACATGAGCGGCCAGGCGCTGGTGGAGTTCGAGGCCTACAACAACATCGGCTGGTACGACATCAGCCCGACGTTCTTGAAGGTGATCGACGCCCCGTTGCCGCCGCCAGCCAAGCCTGCCGAAGCCCCCGCGGCGAAAGCAACCCCGGCCAAAGCCGCGCCCGCCAAACCGGCGGCCCCCGCGAAACCGGCTGGCGCAGGCTCCACGGCCGACATCCTTGCTGCCGCTCGCGGCGCGAAGGCCCCCGCCAAGCCAGCGGAGACGGCTGGCGAGGGCAAGAAGCCATCCACGGCAGAGATCCTCGCCGCAGCCCGCCGCCCATCGGCGCCGGCTGCAGCAGTGCCGGCGGCGGCTGCCAAGCCCGCCGCGGACCCCAAAAAACTATCGACGGCCGACATCTTGGCCGCCGCCCGCGGTAAGGCGGCAACGCCAGCCGCGCCGGCGGCGCCGAAGGCCGCGCCTGCCCCGCAACCCGAGCCAGAG
>JALHLM010000359.1:0-5239 GCA_022844585.1 Pirellulales bacterium
GCCGCCTCAATTGGGGCGGCCATCGACGCGGCGCCCACGTTCGTGGACGACTTGGTTGAGGAGTTTTTGGCAGGGCGCGGCATGGCACGTTGAGCGTAGTGTGGCCTGGTTCTCATCAAGATGCGTTGACTTCGTCGAGCATCGTCTCAAGTCGGTCGTAGCTGGCGACCATCCCTTGTTCCATGCCAGTCTTCAAGACGTTTTCGCGCGCTTCTTGCGAACTATAGCGCACGGTGTACGTCGACGTGGTTTGGCCGTTCGCTTCCGTTAGCACCAGCGTGCCCACGGCCTCGCCGCCGGTCCAGTCTTCGTCGAACAACTCGGTATTGACGATCCGCTCCGGCGCGACGATCTCCAGGTAGGTGCCTCCCATGCCCATCTGCGCGCCCTTGGCGTTGCGCCAGACGTAGCGGAACTTGCCGCCGACGCGGAGGTCGATCTCGCAGACCTGGAACGACCAGCCCGGCGGGCCGGTCAGCCACCGCCGCACGAACTCCGGCTTGGTCCAACAATCGAACACGCGGCCACGCAGGGCATCGAACACGCGGAAGATTTCGATGTCGCGGTCGCCCTTTCGAGTGATCGTCAACGGGTACGGCATCGCTCGGTCTCCTTTAGGATTGCCGCGCTTCACTGGCGTCCGCTTCGTTTTTCAATTCGTCGAGCAACTCGTCGAGGCGCTCGAAATTCGCTTCCCAAATCCGCCGGTAGCGTTCTAACCAGCGGTCGGCCTCGACCAGTGGTTTGATTTCGATCCGGCACGGGCGCCGCTGCGCGTCCCGGCTGCGCGAGATCAGCCCAGCCCGCTCCAGCACTCGCAAATGTTTGGAAATCGCCGGCTGGCTCATCGCGAAGGGCTTGGCGAGCTCCATGACCGAGGCCTCGCCCGCGGCGAGCCGCGTGAGGATCGCCCGTCGGGTCGGATCCGCCAAAGCGGCAAAGGTGGCGTTGAGGCGTTCGGCGGGTTTCATTAATGAACCCATCAGCTATGTAACTATATGGTTATATACAGTCCACCTACCGGCGCGTCAAGCGCCGCCCGGGGATTGCCTCGGCAAGCTGGCGGAATTAGTTTCTTAGGGTATTGAGTCGCCGCCTCACCTGCTGGAAGGAAATACCTCCATGAAATGCCCGCTGGAATGCTGCCGTGCCCTGGGTTTGAAGACGTGGCTCGTCGTGACGGCCGTCGGGCTGGGCTCGATCGGCTGGGCGCTGGCCGACGGCTGGGAGAGCGGCATCCAGTGGCCGACGCCCAAGCTCGTCACGCCGGGAGACGCGCCGGGCGCGCCGCCGGCGGACGCGGTCGTGCTGTTCGACGGGACGAACCTCGACGCCTGGGACGGCGGCGATCAGTGGATCGTCGAGAACGTTTACGCCATCTCGCACGGGACCGGCATCAACACCAAGGAGAGCTTCGGCTCCTGCCAGTTGCACTTGGAGTTCGCCACGCCGGAGAAGATCGAAGGTTCCGGCCAGGGGCGCGGCAACAGCGGCGCCTACCTGATGGGCAAGTACGAAGTCCAGATTCTCGATTCCTATGAGAACGAAACCTACGTCGACGGCCAATGCGCCTCGATCTACAAGACGATGCCGCCGCTGGTGAACGCCTGCCGCAAGCCGGGCGCGTGGCAAACCTACGACATCGTCTTCGACGCCCCGGTCTTCGAAGGGGACAAGGTCGTCAAGCCGGCCTACGTCACCGTGTTTCAGAACGGCATCCTCGTGCAGAACCACACGGAGCTCTTGGGCGGCACCTACTGGGACGAACCGCCGCACTATGACGCGCACGCCGAACGCCTCCCGCTGCACCTGCAGTTCCACGGCAACCCGGTCCGCTTCCGCAACATCTGGATCCGCGAGATTCCGCCGATGGTGGGGAAGAAGTAGATTGAATGCAGAATGATGAATGCAGAATGATGAATGGATGAGAGTCATCTTCACCTTGTTCTCGTTCGTCATTCATCATTCGTCGTTCATCATTCATCATTTCCTGCCGGGACGGACCCCATGCCTGCCATTCAGCAACTGTCGCCGCACGTGGTGAATAAGATCGCCGCGGGCGAGGTGATTGAGCGGCCGGCCAGCGTCGTCAAGGAGTTGATGGAGAACGCCCTCGACGCCGGCGCGACGCGCGTCGACGTGGCCGTCGAGCAAGGCGGTCTCGAATTGATCCGCGTCAGTGACAACGGCTGCGGGATTCCACCGGAGGAATTCGCGCTCGCGGTGGCCAGCCATGCTACGAGCAAAATAAGCGACGCCGACGACCTGTTTCGCGTCGGCACGCTCGGGTTTCGCGGCGAAGCCCTGGCCAGCATCGCCGCGGTGAGTCGCCTGATGCTGCGCAGCAAGCCGCGCGGCGCCGAGGCGGCGGCGGAACTCGAAGTCGTCGGCGGGCAAGCCAGCGAGTTGATTCCCTGCGGCGCGCCGATCGGCACCACGCTGGAAGTCCGCACGCTGTTCTTTAATACGCCAGTGCGACGCAAGTTCTTAAAGTCGACGCAGACCGAAATGGGACACGTCGCCGAGGCCTTCACTCGGCTGGCGCTTGCGCATCCGCAGATTCATTTCACGCTCCGCCACAATGAACGGCTGGTGCAGGAATTGCCGGCCGGAGAGCCGTGGCTGGAGCGCATTCGTCGTTTGCACGGCAGCGAATTGGCCGACGCGTTAATTTGGGTCGAAAGCGCCGACGGCGACGTCGAGCTGGCCGGTTACGCGGCCGATCCCAGCCAGAGCCGCAACAACGCACGGATGCAGTACCTGTTTCTGAACGGCCGCTTTATCCGCGATCGCTCGCTGCAACACGCACTCGGCGAGGCCTATCGCGGGTTGCTGCTCACGGGGCGGCAGCCGATCACGTACCTGTCGTTCAAAATGCCCCCGGACGTCGTCGACGTCAACGTCCATCCCACGAAGCTCGAAGTCCGGTTCCAAGATGGCGGGCGAATCTACAGTCAACTGCTCGGCGCGCTGCGCACCAAGTTTCTTAGTACCGATCTCACCGCGCGCTTGCAGCCGGTCGGCGCGGGCGTTGGAGAGTTGGAATCGCCCGCCAGCGGCTGGGGACGCACCGATTGGTCCGGCCAGGGAAATGGCACGAGTCTGTTGCCTGGCAACGGCCATGCCGCGGCGGAGTTGTTCGCGCCGTGGTCGCCGGCCGACTCCGCTCCGTTGGAAGTCACTTTGCTAGATCGACCGTTCCCAGCCGGGAACGGTCAGGCATCGCATGGCCCCCCAGGGCCGACCGTGGCGCGGTTCGACGGGCCGCAGCCGGTGCCGGCGATTCAGATTCACAATCGCTACCTGATCGCTGAAAGCGACGACGGCGTGGTGGTGATCGATCAGCATGCCCTCCACGAGCGGATTCTCTACGAGCAACTCAAGAAGCGGATTCTGGCCGGGCCGCTCGAATCCCAACGCCTGCTGGTCCCGGAACCGGTCGATCTGAGCACCTCCGAAGCGGCGCTCGCGCTCGAGCATCGCGAGACCCTCGAACAGCTGGGCCTGGAGATTCAGCCCTTCGGCGGCGATACGGTGCTGGTCCTGAGCCAGCCGGTATTGCTGGCCCGGGTGAAGGTCAAGGAACTGCTGGCCGAGGCGCTCGAAAAGCTGCAGTCCGGCGGCAAGGCGCCCGATCGCAAGGATTTGCTGGACGAGCTGCTGCACATGATGTCGTGCAAGGCGGCGGTAAAGGCGGGCGATCGGCTGGCGGCGACCGAGATCCAGGCCCTGTTGCAGCAACGCCACCTGGCCCAGGACGCCCATCACTGCCCGCACGGACGCCCGACGGCGCTGGTCTTCACTCGGGAAGAGCTCGACCGTCAGTTTCGCCGCACATGAAGCGAAAATGATGAATGATGAATGGGGGAAGACGCCAAAACGCGCTCGGATTGCCGGCTGAATTGGGCGATTCGTTCAGACTATACTAGAGGAGCGAGCACGCCCGGCCGCTCGCGTTCGCCATTCATCATTCCTCATTCTGCATTCATCATTCCCCATGATCTGTGTCAGCATTGGCCGGGGCCGGCATCGGCATGTGATCGCCGAGCATAAGCATTTGGCCGAGCAAGGGGCCGAGCTGGTCGAGCTGCGGCTCGACTACATCAACGGCAATGTGAATCTGAATCGGCTGCTGCCGGAGCGGCCGACGCCGGTCGTGATCACGCTCCGCCGCAATCAGGACGGCGGCAAATGGCCGGGCACCGAGGAAGCGCGGCAGTTGCTGTTGCGGACCGCCATCGTGCAAGGCGTCGAGTACGTCGATCTGGAAGAAGACGTGGCGGCCAAAATCCCGCGGTATGGCAAGACCAAGCGGATCATCAGCCTGCACGATTTTCGTAAGACGCCGGAGGACTTGCCGGCGATCCACGCGCGGCTCAAGGCGCTTGACGCCGATATCGTGAAGCTCGCCACGCTGGCCAACGAACCACACGACAACCTGCGGATGCTGGAATTGGTGAAGAGCGCCGACGTGCCCACGATCGGCATCTGCATGGGCGAGATGGGCGTGCCCACGCGCGTGCTGTGCGGCAAGTACGGCTCGCCGTTCACCTATGCCACGTTTCATCAGGAACGCTCGCTCGCCCCGGGTCAGTTGAGCTTCCAGCACATGCGGGACCTCTACCGCTACGACGAGATCAACGCCGAGACCGAGGTCTACGGCGTGATGGGCGACCCGATCGCGCAAAGCATGAGCCCGTTGGTGCATAACCGGGCGTTTCGCCACGCGAATCTGAATAAGGTGTATCTGCCGTTTCGCATTCCGCGGGAGGACGTGCCGAGTTTTTTGGACGACGCCAAGCTGCTCGGCGTGCGCGGACTGAGCGTCACGATCCCGCACAAGGAATCGGTGCTGAAAAAGCTCACCAAGGTCGACGGCGGCGCCAAAGGAGTCGGCGCGGCCAACACGATCATCTTCAACGGCGACGAACTGATCGGCTACAACACCGATTACCGCGGGGCCATGGACAGCCTGGAAAAGGCCATGAATCTGCCGCACGGCAACCACGAAGCGCTCAAGGGCAAGACGGCGATGGTGCTCGGCGCCGGTGGCGCGGCCAAGGCGATCGCCTACGGATTGAAGCGCCGCGGCGCGGACGTGATCATCACCGGCCGCACGCTGGAGCACGCCGAGACGCTGGCCAAACGGCTGGAATGCAAGTCGCTGGACTGGGGCGCCCGACACGCGCCAGCGATTGATATTCTGATCAACTGCACGCCGATGGGCATGCACCCGAAC
>JALHLM010000359.1:5249-6518 GCA_022844585.1 Pirellulales bacterium
AACGTCGACGAGACCCCTTACGATAAGCACCGCCTGCGGCAAACGATGGTGGTCTTCGACACGGTCTACAACCCCGAGACGACGCTCCTGGTGAAGGAAGCCAAGCTCAAAGGCTGCAACGTGATCACGGGCGTGGCCATGTTCATTCGCCAGGCCGCGCTGCAATTCGAACTGTTCACCGGCCAACCGGCGCCGGAGGACCTGATGCGCGAGGAACTGAAGAAAGCCATCGGGCCGGTGAAGTATTGATGTGGATCCAGGCTTGCGTGCCGAGCGCGACGCCGGTCCAATGCTCGCGCGGTTAAGCCCAGGGAAGGCCCTCGAAGTCGTCGCCGATGGATCGACTCTGGTGGCCTTCCCTGGGCTTGTCTTCGACGACGACGATTGCCAATCACCGAGCTATCCTGATTTCATGCCCGCCGCTGATTTCAATATCGTCTTGATCGGCTATCGCGGGACGGGCAAGACCTCCGTCGCGCGGGAGCTCGCGGCGCGGCTCAGGTGGCCGTGGTACGACGCTGACGAAGAGATCGAACGCGCCGCGGGCAAATCGATCGCCGAAATCTTCGCCGCGTCGGGCGAAGCTGCCTTTCGTGATGGGGAGTCGCAAGTTATTGAGCAACTGAGCGCAAAGCGCGGTGCAATCCTCGCCACCGGCGGCGGTGCGGTCCTGCGCGACGCTAATTGCCAGGCGCTAAAGCGGCATGGGCGTTTTGTCTGGCTCCGCGCCACGGCGGAGACGATTCACGCGAGATTGCGGGATGATGCGACGACTGCGTCCCGACGGCCAAGTCTTACCGGGCTGAGCGAACTGGATGAAATCCGTGCGCTGCTGGCGAAGCGCGAGCCAATCTACATGGCGTTGGCGGAACTGACCATCGACACCGAGTCGAAGTCCATTGCGGAGTTGGCCAACGAGATCATCGCCACCTGGAACATTCCCCTTGCGGCGGAGGCGCCGTGAGCGGCTGGATGTTGTTCGTCGTCGCCGGTCTTGGCTTGATCGCGGGAGCGATCGCCAATCACTGCGAGGAACGCTGGAGCGAAGCGCCGCGCGGAATCAATCCCTGGCTGAAATCGCGCACCGGCGACATGCCAACAACATTCGGCGGTAAGCTCCCTGTCGTCGGTTGGTGGCTGCGGCGCGGTGAAATCAACGCGATCGCCCCCGGCGCGTGGATTCGCCCGCTTGTCGTGGAACTACTGACGGCGAAGCTATTCGTGCTGCTGGCCTGGCTGCCAGGCAATCATTCCAACTACCTCGCGCCG
>JALHLM010000360.1 GCA_022844585.1 Pirellulales bacterium
TGGGGAACCCGCTATCCGAATCGACTTGGCTACTGGCATGGCTGGGCCGACGGTGTGCGAAGCGGCTCGGGTTACTGGCACCATCACGGAGGCTGTTTTGGGCCCGATTGGTGGCAAGTGCATCAGCATCCCTGGTGCGGCTGGCATTACGGATACGGGTTCAACAGCCGCCCCTGGGGTTACTGGTGGACGTACCCGGCGTACGGAGCGCTGGTGAACTGGTTCACGTGGTCTGCGCCATCCGCAGTTTGGTCGGAGCCGGTGTACTACGACTACGGACAAAGCGGGAACGTCGTCTATCAGGACAACTCCGTCTACATCGCCGGCCAGCAGGTGGCAACGACGCAGGAATTCGCCGAGAGCGCCATGGACCTAGCCACCGTTGAGCCGCCGGCCAGCGAAGCGGAAGCAGAATCCGCCGAATGGATGTCGCTCGGCACCTTTGCCGTTTCGTCAGGCGAGCAGGATGTCGATCCAAGTCGCACAATCCAGTTGGCGGTGAATAAGCAAGGCGTGATTAGCGGCACGCTGTTCAATTCGCAGACCGACGCAGCGCAGACGGTGCAAGGTCAGGTCGACAAGAACACGCAGCGTGTGGCCTTCCGTATCGGCGACAGCGAAGACATCGTCGTCGAGACTGGCATCTACAACTTGACGCAGCAAGAAGCGCCTGTGCTGGTCCATTTCGGAACGGACGCAACCGAAAACTGGCTGCTAGTGAGATTGGAGCAGCCTGAGAACGAGTAGGCCATTGACGCGACAATTTCCCGGCTGACGGTGGAATTTCGAGTTACACCGCGATGGCCGCGTGCAACGAGCCCATTACAAGTTAAGGAAGATCCCATGGACATGATTGACATTCTCGGAGGATTGCTCGGTGGCAAGTCGGGCGGCGCCGGCGGTGGCCCCGATATTTTCAAAGACATTCTCAACCGCTCGCAACGATCCGCGCCAAGTCAGCGAGCGGACTCGGCGTCGACCGCACCGAATGAGAACCAGCTCGACCGCGCCGCGCGTGAATTGGAAGACTTGCTCAATGTGGCCAATGAGCGGGGTGCAGCGCGCGGGACCGACCGTCCGTAACCACCGCAGCCGATTCCGGTCCCTGTACCGGCCGGCTCCAACCCGCATCGTAGCGACTCGTATTCCCGATCTCGCGACGATCGAACCACCGCATATCCGCCGACCGAGCAATTGCCGCAGAGCGACCAGGCGCTCACGCTGGTGCGCGCCATGCTGAACGCGGCCAAGGCTGACGGCCGGATCTCGCCTGACGAGCAACGCAACATCCTCAGTCAATTCGGCAATGATCAAGCCGAGGTCGTCCAATTCCTGCGCGACGAGTTGGCCAAGCCGCTCGATGTGCGTGAGTTTGCCTGGTCGGTCCCCATTGGGATGGAACACCAAGTCTATGGAATGTCGCTGCTGGCAATCGAAGTTGATTCGAACGCCGAGACCAAATATCTGAGCGAGTTGGCCCATGCCTTGCGGCTTCCCGCGGAGGTGCGCGAGCAACTCCATCAGCGATACGGCGCCGCGTCGCTCCGTTAAACCTCATTACAGGAGCAGTTGCCATGCGTTGGCAGGGTCGGCGCGGAAGCGAACAAGTTGAGGACCGTCGTGCGAAAACGGTGCGGAACGTCGGCATTGGCGGCGGCATTTTTGGCTTGCTGCTCATGCTCGTGGTCTACTTGCTTGGGGGCATTCCGCGAGCGCAAATAAATCAATGGAGAGTCGTGGCTGATTCTAAGTGGTATACTGTCGATTGATTTAGGCGGGATCTCACTCATCGCTCCTTTCGCCTCCAGCCCTGCTGCGAGTCACAACATTTGGGAGTTTTGTGCGCGAGTTCTCGCCACCTGGGGCGTGGGAGGTCAAGAAATGGACAGGTCCGGGGAAAATTATCGCGACCACACCCCCCGGAACGACGGCTTGCCCGGTGACCGGAGCACCTTTTAAGCTGTCCGCGCGCAACGGCGCCCAACTTCACCCGGTTCCTCGTTCGGCCCGGGTCACGGACTGAGCGGAACGAATTCGCTGCAGCCTGGGCAGCGTTGGGCACGATTGGCGGTCAAGCGTGCTTGGCGAGCCGCGACCTTCGCAGCGGCCAATTGCTTCGGGACCTCACTGCCCGTGCCGAAATACATCTCGTCGGGTGTCTGACCATGAAACGCGGCATGCGGCAGATGCGTGTTATGCTGCTCGACGTAGAACGCGACCAATTTCTGCACCGTCGTCAGGGTGTCGAGCGTGTTCAAGTACAGCCACTGATGCTTGAGCACGCGCCACCAGGATTCGATCATCGAGTTTGAGAATTGGAGCTCGGTTTGGGCAAGCACGCGTTTCAGGAGCCCAGACTGAACAACTTTGTCGACCGCCGAATTGAAGTTCTCAATGCCGCCATCGACCCACACCGTGGGCGCCACCGCGGTGACGTTCTGAGCTGCCTCGTGCAAAAGTTGCGCGGTGACTTCGGGTTGAAACTCTCCGGCCACTCGCCACGCCAGAATGCGGCGCGAGAAGTTGTCGATGACGGCATGCAGGTAAGTACGACTGCCATCGAGCAAGCGGATCAGCGTCGTGTCAATGTGCCAGATTTCATTGGCGCGCAAAGCGCGAATGCCGACCTTCGGCTTGGCGGGATGGACTCGCCGCCGCGGACGGCGCCAGCGGTGCACTCGCACCAGGCGGCTCCAAGTGCTCGCCGGAGCGAAGACCTTGCCAAGTCGCTGAGCCAACCGGGCCAACGTCCCGGTGGGCACATGCCGATATTCGTCGGACGTGACCATGTCGCGGATCGCGTTGATTTCGTCCAGCGTGAGTTGCTGCGGCGAACTTCGCGGGCACGACGGGTGGTCGGCCAGACTGTCAATCGGCGCTTCATAACCAGCCAATCATCGGCGCTTCAAAACCGGCCAGCGGTTGTGGTTGATCTTCGTTGGTGACGGAGTCGTTGGCAAGGGTTTTGTTGAATTGAAGTGTTAGGCCGGCGCGGCGGTGTGAGCGGCGTTCTTGGTGGTTTTCTTTTTGCCGGCAGTGTCGCCGTGCTCAGCTGCGTTTTCGGTGGGTGCGTTGCCGGCTTGCTGGCGGAGGCGGTAACTCTTGCCGGTGATTTGGATCACCTCGGCGTGGTGCAGGAAGCGGTCGAGGATGGCGGTGGCGCTGGGGACGTCGCCGACGAGCTTGCCCCAATCTTCCAGCGGGCGGTTGCTGGTCATCATTGTGGAGCGCGTCTCGTAGCGGCGCATGATAATTTCGAACAGGACTTCTCCGCTCCGACGGGGCAGTTGCTTCATGCCCATGTCGTCGATGATCACGAGATCGGGCTTGAGGTAGCGTGCGAGCAGCTTGTCGTCTTCGCCGAGCGCCTCTTCATGCAGGAAGTCGCGGACCACGTCGAAGATCGAGCGGTAGAGCACGACGTAGCCTTGCTTGATGGCTTGATAACCGATGGCCTGAGCCAAGAATGATTTTCCCGTGCCCGGCGGTCCCAAGAGCAACACGTCGCGGGCTTCGCGGACGAAGCGACAGGTGGCCAGCTCGAAGATCTGCTTTTTCTGGATCGACGGATTGAAGGCGAAGTCGAACTCGTCGAGCGGTTTCACTTCGCGGAACTGCGCCGACTTCACGCGGCGCTCGATCTGCCGTTCACTGCGGACGAGTTGTTCGTCCTGCAGAATCAGTTCCAAGAACTCGGCGTGCGTCAACTGATGGCCCGCCGCTTCTTGGAGCCGCACGTCGAGCGTTTGCGCGAGACCGGAGAGCCGAAGTTGTCGGAGCGTGGATTGCAGTCGGTCATGCATGAGCGGATTTCTCCTGGTGCGGGGGAACGAAGGGAACTACGCTGGAAGTGTCCGGTGAAACGGAGCCAGGCTCTGCGGAGGCGCAACCTGGCGAGGGATAGCCGGATCGAGGGCGCGTCGAGCAGGCGCCAGAGCCCTGATGGTCGAGGCCATCGGGGCTCGCTGCTTGCGTCAGGCCTCGAACGCCCGAGCCATGCCTCAAAAAACCTGCGCGACGCGTCTCTTCTTGCCGCACCAGCGCGGCGGCGACGACCCGCGCATAATCGTCGAGCGGGCGAATCAACGGATGTTCGTCCAAGAACGGCAGCGGCGTCTGTTTTGCCGTGCGTCGGGTGAGCAGCTGTCTCAAGTTGCGGAGGCGAAACGCGCCATAAGAAAGGGCCGTTTCGCAGGCGTTTTCCAGCGTTTCGCCGGAGTGCTTCTTGGTCAGGCTCAACAGCCCCAGCAGCACGCGCGTGCCTTCAATGCCGCGCGCCGTGAGCATCGCCTCGGCCCAACGCTCGGTGTGCGGACCCATCACGCTGGCCTTCTTCAAGAGATACGCGGCGCCGCGCTCCAGGCCGCTGATCTTCTGCGGATGCAGGTCTTCGCAAGACGAACTGAAGCGCCCCGGCTCCTGCCGCGGATGCACGCGGACTTGCTCGAAGCGGTGGTTGAACACCCGCACCAGCCGCGCGTCCCAGCGGACCCAGACCGTGCGCGCGACATACTCCGGAGGTACAGAATAGTAAGCCTTGGCGACCTCGACGTGTCCGTCGCGACTGACCTTCCGCTGCGCTTCGTGGAACGACGTGAAGCGCTCGCGCGGCAGCGGCTGGAGCGCCGGACGCTCGACTTCTTCAAACACACGTCCGACGTGGCGCTTGGTCGTGCCGTGAATCCTGGTGTCGGCGACTTTCGCTTCCCAGTCAAGCAGATGTTCATTCTCCGCCGTCAGGCTCGCGAATGTGCGCCCTTGGAGCCCGTTCTCCTGGACGTAATCGATGCCGCGTTCGACTTTCCCCTTGTGCCGCGGCGTGTACGGCTTCGTCGGCAAGATCACCGCGCCGTAGTGCGCGGCGAAGGCCGCCACTTTGGGAACTAACTCCGGATCGAACCAATCCGGATGCTTGACGGCCGCCTTCAGGTTGTCGATCACCAACGTCTGCGGCACGCCGCCGAAGTGGTGGAAGGCATTTTCGAGCGCGTGCAGGAAGTCGTCGGTCGTCTGGCGGTAGGTGACTTCGCTGTACGCTTTCCGCGAATGCGACAACACGATGCGAAACACGTGCGTGCGACGCCGCTTCCCATCCGCGCCGATGATCGGCGCGCCGGTGCCGAAATCGACTTGCGCCTCTTGCCCCGGTGCACATTCCAGTCGCCGAAACGGCAACGGTCGCGTCCAACCTAGCCGGCGCAAGAACCGCCGCACGCTGTCGTAGCTCACCTTGGCCGCGTGTTCGGCCACCAGGTCTTGATGAATCCGCCGCGCCGACAAGCCCGCGACCTGCTTCGCCTGGATCACTTCGCGCCACGACTCGCAGTCGCTCTGTCGGCCACTGGCAGCCGCCTCACTCGGCCCCTCGAGCAACGTTTCCAGCGCCGCAGACCCGGTGGCCAAAATCGGCGCATTGGCGGGTTTTGAATCCGCCGAGCCGGCGGGCGCGATCGGCGCATTGGCCGGTGTTGGCGGTTCCGACCCGGGGCCGGAAATCGGCGCAATGGCCGGTTCTGGGGGCTCTCGGTCCGATCGCGCCGCCGGCGCCGATTCTCGGGCCAGCCGCAAGTGCCGCGAAACGCTCTCGCGGTCCACGCCCAACTCACGCGCGATCCGCCGCTGCGACCAGCCGCGCGCGTGCAACGAAATTATCGACTGTACTGTGGCCATCTTGAGTCGATTCGCCATCCGAACCTCCTTCCGCGGCGAAATTGCCGCTCAGAAGGCCCATAGGCCGAACCCCAAACTACTCAAGCTGGCTGGTTTTCATCCGCTGATCACTGGCTGGTTTTGAGCGCCGACTGACACCAGACGAAGTTGTCTTCGATGACGGGGTTTTCGAACTGGGCTATCACCTGCAAGTTGCCTAGCCAGATCGTATTGTCGGTCGCGATCAAGCCGGTCCCGCCCTCGCCCAGGTAGCCGAGCAAAAGTTTGCTGCGGTAGAGCGCGTTGTCGCGGATGACGAAGTCGTTGCTGCTGGCCGGATTGTTGCCACCGAAGACGAGGTCGCCGCTTTTTCCGTTGAACCAATAGACGAAGTTGCGTTCAAACAGATAGTTTTCGGTCACCGAGGTGGAAGAGCCATACGCCTGAAACGGCTGGCCATAGTTCCCAAAAATGAAGTTGTCGCGGAAGATCTTTTGCGACGGCGCTCCGTTTTGTGTGTAGACTCCGTGGCCATGCCCGCGGTCGGGGGCCACATAGCCGTTGTCGTAGATGAGGTTGCCGTAGGCCTGACTGTCGGTCACGTTCTTCCACAGGCCAATCCCTTGCATGTTGGCGTGGACGACGTTGTTGATCAGTTGGATATCGTGGCCTGCGCGAAATTCGATCCCACCCCACGGCCGCACCAAGTCCGGCGGCACGACCCCTCCCCCCGGGTAAGCGGACACGCGCGTCTGCGTCAAGTTCTCGGAAACGATCACCTCGAGATCTCGAATCACCACGTGCTTGGGGTTCGCAAAATCCTTGGACTGGATGCCGCCGTCAATAATCACATGCTCCGATTGA
>JALHLM010000361.1 GCA_022844585.1 Pirellulales bacterium
GAAAACAAAGCCAGAAGCGGCCAGCAGTGACTGCTTGAGTGTTGACGCCGCCCAGCCCCGGGGCCCCCCCTTCCAACGACTCCTTTCACACGGTTGGCATCGTCACGGCATTCTGTTTGAATAGCGTTGTAGTTTGCACCAGGCGGCGCAGACTACCAATATTCGCCCAAGGAGCGACTTCGATGTCAGCGCAGCGCCATTGGACTTTCACCATCCTCTTCGCCAGCCTCCTGGGCATGGGTGCCGATTGGCCGGAATGGCGCGGGCCGCGGGGGACCGGCCACGCCACGGAGCAATTGAATGTTCCACTGGAGTGGTCCCAGGAACGCAACATTGCCTGGAAGACACCGCTGCCAGGACCGGGAAACTCTACGCCGATCGTCCATGGCGACCAAGTCTTCGTGACTTGCGCGGCGGACGATGGCAAAACGCGATCCTTAATCAGCTACAGCCGGCATCATGGCGAGCAGTTGTGGCGCAGGGACGTTCGGTTCGAAGGCGTCGAGCTGACGCACGCGACCAATCCCGCTTGCGCTTCGTCCCCCGTGACGGATGGGCATCGCGTGTTCTGTTGGCATGGCTCGGCCGGATTCTTCGCCTACGATATGGCGGGAAACGAACTGTGGCGGAAAGATCTGGGAGCCTTTGAGCACATCTGGGGCAATGCCTCGAGTCCGGTGATTGTCGACGACGTCGTCGTACTGTCTGCCGGTCCGGGATTGCGCGCCTTCGTGATCGCTTTAAACGCACAGTCCGGCGATGAAGTCTGGAAGTTCGAGCCTAAGGAGTCGATTTCGTCCAAGGTCGACGAATTTCGTGGATCATGGAGCACACCGGTCACAGCCAACGTCGATGGCCGCAAACAGCTTTTGTTGAGCCTGCCGAATCGGCTCTACAGCCTCGACCCTCACGATGGTCAGTCAATTTGGAGCTGCGCTGGCCTGGGCGATTTGGTCTATACGTCTCCCTTGGTCGGCGACGGATTCGTGGTGGCCATGTCCGGCTACGGTGGACCGTCGCTGGCCGTCCGCACGTCAGAGGCTTCTGGTGACATAACGAAAAGCCATCGCCTTTGGTGGCTAGACCAGAAGGCAGACAATCCTCAACGGGTGGGATCCGGCGTGCTGATTGGCGATTACGTCTATCTCTATAACGAGCCCGGCCTCATGTGGTGCATCGAGGCGAAGACGGGCAAGCGAATGTGGGAAGAACGTCTGGGCGGCACAAGTTGGTGTTCGGCGGCCGTCGTGGATGGGTACATCTTCATTAGCAACGAGGCTGGCGACACCTTCGTCGTGGCGGCGGAGCCCAACGCGTGCCGCGTGTTGCAGAAAAATAGCCTTGGCGAACTGATGCGGGCATCACAGGCATTTGTCGACGGACAGATCTTCGCTCGAACGTATGAGCATCTCTATTGCATCGCGGCAGTCGAGTAGCAAACCTCAACCATCCGCACGAGTTTCGCTGGTATCGTTCATGGCAATGGCTGGAACGTTCGTGTAGATTCCCTTTGTTTCTCAGTTCAGCGTAGGACGCCAACATGTTTCGTAAACTCGGCACGCTTGTCGTTGTTTTGCTCTGTGCATTTGTGGACACGGACCCAGCGACGCCGACCGCGGACAAGATTTTCAACGAGCAAGACCTTTCGGGCTGGGTCATCGAGGGGACCAAGGAGTACCAGAACGCCGGTGAAACGAAACCAAATTGGTTTGTGGAAGATGGCGCGATCCACTGTGCCGGCCACGGCTTCGGCTTCCTCCGCTTCGATCGCAAGTTAGCCGATTTTCGATTGTCGATCGAATACCGCCTGGCAGCCAAAGGGAATAGTGGGATCGGCATCCGGAGCGTGCCCTTCACTGGCCCAGCGAAGACTCGTCCCTCGTTCGCTGGCTATGAGTTGCAGCTTCTCGACGACCATGGAAAAACGCCGACCACGAAATCGACGATGTCGCTCTATCGCTACGTCGCGCCAACGGTGAGTGCCGCCAAGCCTGCTGGAGAGTGGAATGAGGTCGAGATCGAGTGTCATGGCCCCATCATTCGCGTCCGGTTAAATGGCCAGCAAGTGCAAGACGTCGATCAATCGATGGTCGAAGAAATCAAAGCAAAACCGCTTGAGGGATTTGTGTCACTGCAGTGCCACGGCAGCCGAGTTGAGTTCCGCAATTTGACGCTGGAGACCATCGGTTTGCGGCCGTAGCTGGCATCATCGGGTTGAAGAGTATGCCAAGCGGCGCGGAAGCGGGCGACAGTCAGGTTTGCGTACGTCGCGGTTCCAGCTTTCAGCGTCCCGGACACAGGAGTCGGGATTCCAGCAGCGGAGCGAGAGCGCGTCTTCGAGAGCTTCTACCAAGTCGATTCAACGCTCACCAAGAACAAGCAGGGTACGCGCTTTGCGGAAGGCTAAGCGGAGCACGGATTCGTTGGAGGACGCCGAGACGGTGATCTTCACGCTGGCCAGGACGGTCGAGAATCGCGACCCCTCAACCGGCGGGCATGTGGAACGCGTATCGCACTTCGCCGCCGCGTTGGGTCGCGCCGCCGGGCTTTCCGAATCGGAAGTGAAAGGTTTGCGGCGCGCCGGCGTGGTTCACGATATCGGCAAGGTGGCCATTCCGGATGACGTGCTACTCAAACCTCGCAAGTTGACGGCGGAAAAGCGTGCGATCATTCAAACACACGTCGAGGTTGGTTGCGAATTGCTCCGGCCGATGCGTACATTCGCGGGGGCGCTGCCCGCCGTTCGCTATCACCATGAACGCTTAGACGGTTCAGGCTACGGTAACACATTCCAAAATTCTGCGCTTAGCGGGAGAACACGAAGGAAACTCCGAATTGTGCGGCCTTTCCCCATGCCGACGCGGTAGACTTGGTAACGAAAGCGGTGTGAGGCAATCGAAGGAGTCGGCTCTG
This sequence comes from Pirellulales bacterium, assembly GCA_022844585.1. GTDB lineage: Bacteria > Planctomycetota > Planctomycetia > Pirellulales > JALHLM01 > JALHLM01. The sequence goes on from JALHLM010000361.1 coordinate 2,914, forward strand.
GGTGTCGCAACTCGTCTCGGACAATCCAATTCCATCACGGCGGCACTCCGCGAACCGGAGGGCAGCTCCGGCCTCCGTCAGAATGAGATGCCCTATGTGCCGTACTGCTTATCAGCACCCATCTGTGCTTCGGAACCAGTTGTTGCGACGAATCGCGATCATACTGCTACTGGCGCTCTCCACAGACACATCTTCCGCTGCCGCCGCCGAACTAGCGGAAGAGTTCCGAGCGGCGGCGAATGCGCAAGGCAAAGTCGCCCTGGGCCAGTTTTCGGCGTTCAAAAACACGTATCTTGCCGATGTGACGGTGCAGACGCCAACGATCGGCGACGACGGTAGCTTGTCCGGCACGGCAACGTTCGCCGGACAGGATGCGCCCGTCTTGCTGCAATATGTTGGCAGCGAATCAGTCGGCATCGGCCAATGGTTACTCGCCTGGCGGTTACCGACGCGCAATCTCGGGGAGCTGATTCCCGCGATGGCCGCGGTCGCCGAGCAAGGTCTGCAATTGGCCACGCCCGTAATGATCTTCTCGACACAGCCTGTCGAAATCGCATCGTCGTCAATGGCGGCTCCGGTGCGCGATTTTTACCGTGACGTTTATGGCGGCGGTGCGTTCACGCTGCATGTCGAAGACGGCGTAAACCTGGTGGCGGCGATTGAACTGCGCGACGAGCTGCTGGCTGGCATGCAAATCTTGGGCGCCAGTCCGCAAGGCCTGGTACTAGAGGGCGTGGTGTTGAAGAATTTTGATGCGGCGACGTTGCGACAAGCACGGGATCAGGGTCGGTTGACGAGCGCCGTCTCCAAGGACGCCGAACTACGCGCCCGACTCACGCAGGGCGCGATCATCAATCTGCCCGACACCTTCCAGGTGAATGATTTTGCGCTCCTCGTGACGGGAAAGCCGTCGATCGGCGTGGCGTTCAACATGCTCGTCGGCGCCGGGAGCGACCGACGCAAATTCATTTGCGAAGGCTCGTTCTTGGGCGGACAGCCCCAGGGTGGCGGCAAGTCCGGTTTCTCGATCACCGCTCGCAGCGACGATGCATCACTTTGGCGGAACGCGCTCGGCATTCAAGGTTTAGAATTGCTATCCGCGCAACTTGCGATCAAGAACGAGCTGACTAGCGGCGGCCCGCCGCGGCTGCAGGTTGGCGTGCAGGGGGACCTCAAGGTCGCAGAGAAGATGATCGGTCTGGCCGGGGGGATGGCGGCTCGAAAAGGCCCGCCGAGCGTGTTCCTCAAGGGTTCGATTGACTCGTTGACTCGTGATGACCTCGTGGCGATGGCCAACGATCTAGCTGGCGCGGCGCACGGCGGCGTCGAGTCTCCGGTGGCGGCGGTGCTGCTGCCGGAGTTCGACCTGCGTCAGGTGACAGTCAACTTTGCCCCGGCGGGCGGGTCAGAGGAACTCGGCGTGGAGAGCGGTGTTGGACTGCGCGGGCAACTCTACTTGTTTGACCGCCGCGCGGCGGAGGTTGACGGACTCGTGGACGTCAGCAGTCGCACGCCGAGAGCGACGGTCAAGTCGACCATTGCTGAGTTTCAACTCGGGCCATTGACGCTGCATGACACCGAACTCGATGTCCTGATGGCGGCCAGCGCGGACAGCCACTTTCTCGCCCGCGGCGGTTGCGATTTGTTGGGCAACCGCGTCGCGGCGTTGGCGAACCTGAGCGCCGAGCGGTCGGAAGTGACGATGTCTGGTCGGATCGTCAACGCGTTCGACGCGGATGTATCCGTAACCAGCGACGCGCGGAACGCGGAGTGGATGTTCTCGGCGAGATTTAAGAACGACTTCCATCGCACCTTCCAGAGCCGCGTATCGGATGACATTCTCGCCTGGGCCAGGCAAGTCGAGCGGGATTTCGCGCAGGCCAACGCGGATTTGGAGCAAGCTCAACGCGATGTACAACGCATTGACGCCGACATTGCGAAGGCGCGGAAGCAAGTCGAGCGCGATCGTGAGATCAATGAGTCGGCCTTGCGTCGCGCTCAGACGGATCTCAACCAGATCACGCGCAATATTGACGCCATGCGAATGGTCGTGAAACAGGAACGCGCACAGCATTTGGCCGGCATCAACAAGGCCCAGCAAGATGTGAGCCGCATCAGCGCGCAAATCGGCGCGCGGCGCAAGGCTGTGGCCGCACAACGTGAAAAGGACCTGGCCAGCGTGAAGGGCGCCCGGGACCGCGCGAAAAGCGATCTCGGCAAGGCTGAAGCGACGTTCCAAAAGGCCGTGGCGGCCTGGAAGAAGGCCAAGGGCCTCGACAAGATTGCCAAGGGTGTCGATAAGGACGCCAAGGGAATTGACCGCGACGTCAAGAAGGGCGTCTACCAGGCGGCGGCCGGCGCTTACGATGCGGCGCGAGCGAATCTGAACAAGGTGCCAATCGACCTCGATCCGCAGATCGTGGCCCTCGCGGCGCAACAACAAGTTGCGCAAGCCGCACTAGGTGCTGCGGAGGACGCCCTGAAAGCCATTCATGGCACGGCCCCGATCGATGCCGATCCGCGCGTCGCGACATTGTTCGCCGCCCGCGACACGGCGAAAGGCGCCGTCTCCGCGGCTCAGAGCGCCTTCGACGCCGTGCATTCGGTGTCCGTCGACGCCGACCCGCGCGTCGCCGCGTTGTTTGCCGCGCGGGATACGGCGTTGACCGCCTTGGACGTGGCCAAGGCCGCCGTCGGCGCGACGCGCGACGCCGTCCAATGGGCCACTAAGGCCACGGCCGCGGCGGCCTCCGGACAACTACTCACCGTCGAGAGCGCACGGCTGAAGTGCGGCCTGTCAGCCTTCGAACAAGGCGGGCAAATGGAGTTAGTGGTCGTCGGCCGAATCATGCAGGAGCCGCTCAACCTGCTATTGAGCGTCAACACCGCCGACTTGACTAACGGCAATCTGTTTCAGCTTGCATCACAGCGGCTCATTCCCTCGCAGCAATCAACGACGACTGCCACGAGGTCGACAGGCTCGACGCAACGTGCACACACCGCTGGCCAGCCGACGTCGCGCCCGGGCCGCGCAGCGCCAACGGATCAAGCTGCTCGGTCGCGTGCTCCATCAAGTCGCACAACCGATCGTTCTGCAGTTGTACCTTCCACGTCGCCACTGAACGTCGTGGGACCGACGCCACGGCCCGAACGAACGCTGGCCGCGGCCGTCAGCGAACTTCACGCGGAATTGAAGGACTCGCCCCAGGGCGCAGGCTGGATCAAGTTCTTGAAGTTGGCGCGATTGGAGCAGTTGGCCAACGGCGACTTCGTCGACGTCGATGACATCAGTTCCGAGCCGTATTCGCAGATCCTGAAACAGTTCGACAGCACGGCCGCCAATCCGGAATTCAAAGCCATCAGCGATAAAGACGCATTTATCGAGGTTCGGGAAATGCTACGCGAACGGGCCGGCGAAAGGTGAGAATGCAGATCTTGCCGCGCTGATCGATGGGAGCATGCAGGAGTATTTGGCAAGCCAGCGGTTCACTGAACGCAATTGAAGCGACCGATGACTAAGTTCATTCGTCCGACTTGAGTTGCTGCAGGTATTTCGAATCGACGTTAAGCGCTATGCCAAACCAGTCCCATTA
>JALHLM010000362.1 GCA_022844585.1 Pirellulales bacterium
TCGAAGTACAGCCAGGCGGCTTTGGTGGTGATTTCCTTGCCAACCCATTTCATTTCGAGCGGCTCGTCCTCCTTGGTGCGGCGAATGACGAAGTTCTCCTTGAGATACGCCTGAATCGCTTCGTCGGCCGCGTCGGAATCGTCGAGCTTGACGCGCGTTTCGCTGTGCGCATTGAGTGAGGTCTCCAAGTCGTCGGCGGCAACTCGGAGCGCAACTTCGAGCCGCTTCGTTTCGGCGTTCCACTCGGCTTCGGCGACGGACGTGTGAAACGGATGGGCGGCGGCGATGTTGGCGAGTGCTGCGACCACGATGAGCGAACACACTAGCCCGGCGCGCAAGCGAGGGGAAGTTGACGTTGGGTGCCTGGGGCAGGGGCGCTCGATGCGCGGTCGCCATGGTCGAACGTCTGGGGCTTCGTTCGACTTTTCAACATGCCGCCGCGATGCCCCTGCTTGTTCAGCGCTGCATCGGTTTTCTGATGGCCCCAGCCCCAGGCACCCACGTTCACGCTTGGGCGCTCGCGATGTAGCCGTCCTCAGCGCGACAGCTACTCTGCAATCGACGTCTTCTCCCCCTCGCTGGCGCTTCGGGTTAGTGTTATTTCGGCTCATCTTGGGACTCCTCTTCCGCTTCCACTTCCGGCTTGCCTTGGGCTTTTTGCATTGCGTTGCGCTTTTCCTTCTCTTTGAACAGCTGGAATCGCGATTTCACCGGACGGGAAGGCCAATAGTTGTTTTCTTCGTCGGCGTCGGCGGTTTCCAGGTGGGGATCAAGTGTGAGCGACTTGATCGACTTCTCCGTCCAAAAGAGCTTCGTCACCCGCTGGTTGTTGTGCCGCCAGATCTCGGCCGGGATGCGCAGTTCCTCCGTTGAGCCGTCCTCGTAGTCGATGCGGAAGATCACCGGCATCACCACGCCGCCGACGTTCTTCAACTCCACGGCGTAGAAGTTCCGCCGGATTTCCAGCAGGTCCTTTTCGTGCTGTTCGAGCGTTTCCATGTACTTCTGGAATTTCTCGCGATCGTCCGGCGTCACATCCAGTTCGTCGAATGAGTTGTAAAAGTCCTTCAACTCCGGGAACTGATCGACCCGCTTCCGTAACGGCTTGTTGCGTTCCTCGGCCTTCGTGACCGGCTCCTCGGCACGATCCTTCTTCAGGCGTTCCCCGTCAATTTCCGGGTTGGCGGTATCCATCTCGAACTGCCGGACCCGGCTGATCGCGATATCGACGTGGTCCGTGGTGTAGAACCAGCCGCGCCAGAACCAATCGAGGTCCGTGCCCGAGGCGTCCTCCATGGTGCGGAACAGATCGGCCGGCATCGGCCGCTTGAATCGCCAGCGGCGCGCGTATTCCTTGAAGGAATAGTCGAATAACTCGCGGCCCAGAATCGTCTCGCGCAGGATATTGAGCGCTGTCGCTGGCTTGGCATAGGCTGCGTTGCCGACCTGCAGCAGCGAATCCGAGCCGGTCATGATCGGCACTTGTTCCCGGCTGAGCATGTAACCGACGATGTCCTTGGGCTCGCCGCGTCGCGAGGGATATTTTTCCTCCCATTCCTGCTCCGAAAGATACTGCAGGAAGGTGTTAATCCCTTCGTCCATCCACATCCATTCCCGTTCGTCGTTGTTGACGATCATGGGAAAATAGCTGTGCCCGACTTCGTGAATGATCACCGAGATCAGCCCGTACTTGGTGCGTTCGGAATACGTGCCATCCTTCTCCGGCCGCGGGCCGTTGAAGCAGATCATTGGGTATTCCATCCCGCCGACGGGGCCGTTGACGGAGATGGCGATCGGATACGGATACGGGAACGTGTACCGCGAATAGACGTTCAACGTGTGAATGATGGAATGCGTGGAATACTTGCTCCACAGCGGTTCCCCCTCGTTGGGATAGAACGACATCGCCATCACGCGATTGCCTTCGACGTCGTGCCCTTGCGCGTCCCAGATAAACTTGCGCGACGAAGCGAAGGCGAAGTCCCGCACGTTCTGCGCGTGATAGACCCAGGTTTTCTTGCCGGTCGGCGGGTCCGCCTCGTTGGCCTTCGCTTCTTCCGGAGTGACCACGAACATCGGCGTCTTGGCCGCGTCCGCTTGTTTGAGCCGCTCGCGCTGCGCGTCGGTGAGCACTTCCGCGGGATTCTGCAACACGCCCGTGGCGGGAGTGATATGGTCGTTCGGCACGGTGATCCGCACCAGATAATCGCCGAGCTCCAGCGTAAACTCACCGGTGCCGAGATATTGCTTATGCTGCCAACCGGTCACGTCCGTGTACGCGCACATCCGTGGAAACCACTGGGCCATCTCGTAGATGTAGTTCTTGTCCTCTTCGAAATACTCGTAGCCCGTGCGGCCGCCGATGTTCTTGGCATCGTTGATCGCATAGTCCCAGGCGACGTTGAACTTGACGGCCCCCTGCGGCGCGAGCCCTGTCGGCAGATCGACGCGCATCATCGTGCCGACAATTCTGTAAGCCAGCTTACCGCCGCGCTCATCGCTGACCTCCGTGATGTTCACGCCCCCTTTGAATTTCTCGCGAAGCATCAGCCGATACAGCGTCTCGAACGGGAATTCATCGAAATCCGGGGATGTCTCGGTCTTCGCGGCGGCCGAGTTCGGATCGAAGATGTTGGGATCCAACTGCAGCCAGAGATAGGTCAGCGTGTCGGGCGAGTTATTGAAATAGGTGATCGTCTCCCGCCCGGTGAGATGCTGCTTCACGTCATCCAATTCGACATCGATCACGTAGTCCGCACGCTGCTGCCAGTATTCGCGGCCCGGGGCGCCGGAGGCGGTGCGAAAGCCGTTCGGCGTGGGGAGCACTTCCTCCAACTGCCGGAACGCGTCCTCTTGCTGGTATTTGGGATTCGTCACCTGGGCCGCAGAATTCGCGGCAAGCCAAAGCAGCGCCACAATGACAAGCGGAAAACGCCGATGATTCATGCTCGATCTCGTGAGAGCTAAGGAGGGAATTCGCTGGCTGAGATTCGCGGGCGGCGGGTTTAATTCGCAGGTTCAATTCCTGGTACAAACCATTTATAGTTGCCTCGGTCCCGGACCGCCATCGCTTCCGGCCCCCTCCGCCTCATGAGGCCGCAAAGAAAGTGTACATGCCAAAACTCGTTCCGTGGCTGGTATTCGCGAGCATAGTGGGCATTAGCGCGGCGAAAGTTCGCGCGCAGAACGAACTGGACGCGGTTTACGCCGAGTTGCGGCCCTACTCGGGAACCGCGGCCGCCGAGGCAATCGACCGTGAAACGCTGACCGGCAAGGTCATGGCCGGCTACCAGGGTTGGTTCACGGCCGAAGGGGACGGCGCCGGCTTGGGCTGGAAGCACTACGGCCGGCGTGGCGAATTTCGCCCTGGCAGGTGTAACATCGACCTGTGGCCCGACGTCAGCGAACTGGACGATGACGAGACGATCGACACGTCGTTCCGACATGCCGACGGAACCACGGCGCAGGTGTTCAGTTCGCATCACCCGAAGACAGTGCGACGCCATTTTCAATGGATGCGAGAATACGACATCGACGGCGTCTTCGTGCAGCGCTTCGTGGTCGAAACCCGCGGCGCGCCGACTTTGCGGCATTTCAACCGGGTGCTGACAAACTGTCGTGAAGGGGCGAACACGCAAGGGCGCTGCTACGCGGTCATGTACGACCTCTCCGGACTGCGCGAAGGTGAGATGGACCGCGCGATCGAGGACTGGAAACGCCTCGTCGATCACATGCATCTCGGACGCAACGAGGCGGATCGAGCTTACCTGCGTCACAATGGCCGGCCGGTGGTCGCCGTGTGGGGCATCGGCTTTAACGACGGACGATCGTACACGTTGGCCGATTGCCAGCGCTTCGTCGAGTTCCTCAAAGACGATCCGCAATACGGCGGCAACACGGTGATGGTTGGCGTGCCCACCGCATGGCGGAAGCTCGATCGCGATGCTGTTAACGATCCGGCTCTACACGAACTCATTAAAAAGGCCGATATTGTCAGCCCTTGGACCGTAGGACGCTATGATTCGCCGCGCGGCGCAGCACGGCACGCTGCGGAGTTGATCGCGCCGGATATCGCTTGGTGCAGGGAACACGGAAAGGACTATTTGCCGGTCGCCTTCCCAGGCTTCAGTTGGAGCAACATGCGCCGCAACGCTCCGTTCGACCAGATTCCGCGACGGCGCGGGGAGTTCCTGTGGAGCCAGTTCCTCGGCGCAACACGGGCCGGCGCGGACATGCTGTACGTCGCCATGTTTGACGAATTAGATGAAGGCACCGCGATTTTCAAATGCACGAACAATCCGCCTGTCGGCGAGAGCCGCTTCGTCAACCTGGACGGTTTGCCCAGCGATCATTACCTGTGGCTGACCGGCGAAGCGGGAAAAATGCTGCGTGGCGTAGTGCCCGCCAGCGACGAACCGCCTAAGCGCGAGCAATGACGTTCACCAAGATTCCACTTGCCAGAGAGCGAAACGCATCATGCATCGAACCCGCCACTGTCGAACGCTTGCGTTGACCGTCGCCGCGTTAAGCATTCTGGTAGCCATGACGTTCGCGCAAACGCCGCAGCCCAAGGTCACCGACTATTCCGCCGAGATCGATGCGCTCAGCGCCGCCATCAAGTACGAAGTCGAAGACAAGCAGTTGCCGGCGTTCTCGATCGCACTCGTGGACGGCAATCGCGTCGTGTGGTCCGACGGCTTCGGCTTTCAGGACGCCGCGAAGCAAGTCCCGGCCACCGCGGAGACGGTGTACCGCGTCGGCTCAGTTTCGAAGCTGTTCACCGATATCGCCGTGATGCGCCTGGTCGAGGAAGGCAGGTTGAATCTCGACGCGCCGGTCAGCGACTACCTGCCGAGCTTTCAACCGAAGAATCCGTCCGGCAAGCCGATCACGCTCCGGCAACTGATGTCGCATCGTGCAGGGCTGGTGCGCGAGTCCCCGGTCGGTAACTACTTCGATGCGACCAGCCCGTCGTTGGCGGATACCGTGGCGAGTTTGAACACGACCACGCTCGCGTTGCCGCCGGAAACGAAGGTCAAGTATTCCAACGCTGGCGTGGCCGTCGTCGGTGCGGTGCTGGAACAGCAGGCTGGCAAGCCGTTCGCGTCACACTTGCGCGAGACGCTACTCCAGCAACTGGATATGAAGCAAAGCGATTTCGAACTGACGCCGGAAGTCGACTCCCGACTGGCCGACGCCGAAATGTGGACTTACGACGGGCGGCGCTTTCCCGCGCCGCGCTTCGCCCTGGGGACGGCTCCGGCCGGCAATCTCTACTCGAACGTGCTGGATCTCGCGAAGTTTATCGTCTGCCTGCTGAACGACGGCCGCACCGGCGACGGGATGATCTTGAAGCCGGAAACGCTGCGCACGATGACGACACCGGTCCTCGATGCCGCCGGCAAGCCGCTCAAGTTCGGGCTGGGCTTTCATGTTCACGAGTTGGGCGGCCACGTCAAAATCGGCCACGGCGGCGCGGTATATGGGTTTTCCACGCAAGTCGAAGTGCTGCCGGAAAAGAAACTCGGCGTCGCGGCCATGTCTTCGCTCGACGGCAGCAATGGCGTCGTCAGTCGCCTCGCGGACTTCGCGTTACGCTTGATGCTAGCCAAGCAATCCGGCAAGCCCGCGCCGACGTATCGCCCGACCGAGGCGATTCCCACCGCGCGCGCCCAGGAACTCGTGGGCAGCTATCAAAACGGCGAACGCACCGTGCGCGTGACGGAACTGGAGGGCAAAGTACATTTGCAACAGGGCGCATTTCGCCAGGAATTGCGCGCCGGTGTCGATAACGGCGCGATCGTGGTCGACGACGCGATCAGTTTTGGCGCCGAGGTTTCTTTGTCAGGCGATGGCGTGCTGCGCATCGCCGACGTCGACTACACGCGCCTACCCGACGAGCCGCCTGGCGAGATCCCCTCGGCCTGGAAGGGACTCATCGGCGAGTACGGCGAAGACCATAACGTGCTCTACGTCCTGGAGGACCGCGGGAAGTTGTGCGTGCTGATTGAGTGGTTCTACTACTACCCGCTCACGGAGGTCAACGAGAACGAATTCGCGTTTCCCAGCGACGGCCTCTACCACGACGAAAAGCTTTACTTCTCGAGTGACGCATCCGGTCGCGCGACGCACGTCGTGGCCGCCGAGGTATTGTTCAAGCGCCGCGAAGTCGGCACGCGCGACGGCGCGACCTTTCAGATCACGCCCGTCAAACCGATCGATGAATTGCGCGCCGCAGCGCTGGCCGCCTCGCCGCCGGAAGAGCAGGGCAAGTTTCGCGATACCGATCTGGTGGAATTGATCGCACTCGATCCCACGATCAAGCTCGATGTTCGTTACGCCACCACGAACAACTTCACCGGCGCGGTGTTCTATCAGCAGCCCAAAGCCTTCCTACAGCGCCCCGCGGCCGAGTCGGCCGTGCGCGTTCACCAGAAACTAAAGGAACGCGGGCTCGGCTTACTGATCCACGACGCCTACCGTCCTTGGCACGTCACCAAAAT
>JALHLM010000363.1:0-2103 GCA_022844585.1 Pirellulales bacterium
GATGCAGAACGGGATGACGAACAGCGGAATCAGGAACTTCGCGCTGGGGGGCGTGACCTTCGGCAGGGCGTCGTCGGGGGATAATCGCTCGGAGTTGCCCGAGATTTCGGTCATGGGTGGGAGATCCGCGTGGCGGGCGAGGGAAAGCGCGGAATTATAGGTTTTGTGGCGATCCGACGTGAGGGGCCGAAGTGCGTTAAATCAGCGCGATTGCGCAAAAAAGCCCAGGGAAGGCCACCGCCGACTTCGACGATAGCAAAGACTGTGAGGGCCTTCTCTGGGCTTAGCGGGATCGATCCAGCTACCTCCTCAGAAACCATTTGGAAATTCCCGATTCGCGCCGTTGACAGTCCAGGTCGATAACCTTATTCTCTGAGGTTTCCCCACTTGGGAATCGATCTTCGCGGTTGAAGGTCACGGGGAAAACTGCAGGGTTGGCGGGAGTTGCTGCCGGTGTCTGGACACACGAGCGAAGTGATCCGAATTCGAATGGAGGCCTACGACCATTCGGTTCTCGATCAGAGCGCCGCGGAAATCGTCGATACGGCCAAGCGCACCGGTTCGGAAGTGCATGGGCCCATCCCGTTGCCGACACGGATCGAGCGCTATACGGTGCTGTCCGGTCCGCACGTGGACAAGAAGGCTCGCCAGCAGTTCGAGATTCGGACGCACAAGCGTCTGATCGACATCGTGCAGGCGACTGCCAAGACGATCGAGGCCCTGAATAAGCTCAGTTTGCCCGCGGGCGTTGACATCAAGATCAAGGCTTCGGCGCGGCACTAACGATACATTTTCCGGCGATTGGTCGACGGTGGCTTTTCCATCGTTTGACGCCAGTCGCCGTCACGGTTTGGTTGGGAAAAATGCCTGGAAGTTCTGTGGGTAAGCGGTCGCAATAGTCGATCGTCTCCCGCGGAGCAAGTGACCACACAAGGCGATACTGCGATGCCCATTGGATTACTCGGCCGCAAGGTCGGGATGACTCAGATTTTCGACGAAGCCGGCGCGGCGATTCAGGTAACCGTCATCGAGGCGGGTCCCTGTCACGTCCTGCAGGTCCGTTCGGTCGAGAAAGACGGCTACGAAGCCGTGCAATTGGGCTTTCTGAACAAGCCGCGTCGTTTAGCGGCCCGCAGTGAGCGTGGTCACGTTGCCAAGCTGGACAGCAAGCGTCAAAAGGCCCGCGCCCAAGCCGGCGTGGCCGCCCTCGCCAAGGCCGATTGCGAGCCGAAACGATTCATCCGCGAAATCCGCGGTCCCGTCGGCGAGTTGGCTGTCGGCCAAGAGGTCGCCGTTGGCGTCTTCGAGGGCATTAAGAGCGTCGATGTGATTGGCTTCTCCCGCGGTCGTGGCACCGGCGGTGTGATGGAGCGTCACGGCTTCAAAGGTCAGCGTGCCACGCACGGCGTGAAGAAGTGCCATCGCCATGCGGGCAGTACCGGTAACCGCACGTTCCCGGGGCGTCTCTTCAAGGGCCACAAGATGGCCGGCCGTTACGGCGACGAGCGCTGCACGATGCGAAATCTCAAAGTAGTGAAGGTCGACGGCGAGCAAAATTTGCTGCTGGTCCGCGGCCCAGTGCCGGGCCCGCCGGGCAGTTACGTGATCATTCGCCAGACGAACAAGCTGTAGGACGGACACAGCGATGCCCAGCATCCCCATTTTCGATCGCACAGGCAAAGAGGTCGGCGCGTATAACATCGCGCCGGAGGACCTCGCGCCGCGCATCAACAAGCAATTGCTTCACGACGCCGTGGTGATGTACCAGGCGAACCTGCGGCAAGGTACGTTCCGGACCAAGAGCCGGACCGAGGTCGCCGGCACGACGAAGAAGATGTATCGCCAGAAAGGCACCGGCAACGCCCGGGCCGGTTCACGGCGGTCGAACATTCGTCGCGGCGGCGGTCATGCAAAGCACAAGCGGCCCCGCGACTTCGGTTACCGGCTGCCGCGCAAGGCGCTGCAGTTGGCGACGCGGATGGCGCTGGCCTCGAAGTTGAAAGACAATCAGGTGGTGGTGATCGACCAGTTGTCGTTGGCGGCCCCGCGGACGAAGGACGTGGCGGGCATGCTCAAGGCGCTCAAGTTGCACGACACCACGTT
>JALHLM010000363.1:2113-6499 GCA_022844585.1 Pirellulales bacterium
GTTGTTGCTGGCCACCGCCGCCTACGATGCAAACGTTTACAAGTCGGCCCGCAATATTGAAGGCGTGAAGATTTCGGCCGTGGCCGACCTGAACGCTCTCTGCTTGTTGCAGCCGCGGAAGCTGTTGGTCACCAAGGACGCGCTCGACGCCTTCAAGGCGCGCGTGCCGGCCGCGAAGCAAGCATAGGGAATTCGACGCCATGGCTGAGGAAGCCGCGACATCGCAAGGCAGCCTGCTGCAACCGCACCAGGTGATCGTCCGTCCGCTGGTGACGGAAAAGGGTATGCATCGCGCCACGCGCCACAACGCCTACGCGTTCGAGGTCAGCCGCCTCGCGACGAAGGCCGATGTGCGCCGGGCCGTCGAAGAATTGTTCAACGTGAAGGTGTTGGAAGTGCGGACGCAGAACCGCAAAGGCAAGCCGCGTCGGGCGCGCTTCCGCCAGGGCAACACGCAAGATTGGAAGAAGGCGATCGTCAAGCTGCACGCCGAGCATCGGATCAATTTGTTCTAGACGCACGAAGCAGTTTCCGAGGTCTATGACCTCGGCCACGGAAGCAGTCAAGGATCGTCGAGCAACCATCGGATTGAGTCATGGGAATTCGCAAATACAACCCGGTTACGCCAGGCCGCCGCGGGGCGAGCGTGAGCGACTTCGCGGACCTGACTCCAGGCGCCAAGCCGCTCAAGGCTTTGTCCCGCCCGAAGAAGCGTGGCTCCGGTCGCAACAATCAAGGCGTGATCACCGCGCGGCATCGCGGCGGCGGTCACAAGCGGAACTATCGCGTCATCGATTTCCGTCGCCAGAAGGACGGCATTCCGGCCCGCGTCGATTCGATTCAATACGATCCGAATCGCAGCGCCCGCATCGCCTTGCTGCACTACGCCGACGGCGAAAAGTGCTACATCCTGGCTCCCGCGGGTCTCAAGGCCGGCGATCAATTGATGAATGGCCCCGAGGCCCCGCCGGCGGTCGGTAACTGCCTGCCACTGCGGAATATCCCGCTCGGTGCCACGATTCACAACATTGAACTTCGGGCTGGTCGCGGCGGCGCCTTGTGCCGTTCGGCCGGATCGAGCGCCGTCCTGGCGGCTCGTGACGCTGACTGGGCTCAGATCAACCTGCCGAGCGGTGAAATTCGCCGCGTGCCGAGCGCCTGTCGGGCCACGATCGGGGCGATCGGCAACGCCGATCACATGAACATCGTGATTGGCAAGGCCGGACGCAATCGTTGGAAGGGTCGTCGCCCGCACGTTCGCGGTACGGCGATGAATCCGATCGACCATCCGCACGGCGGTGGTGAAGGCCGCACCAAGGGCGGTCGTCATCCGGTCAGTCCGACCGGCAAGCTCGCCAAGGGCGGCCATACCCGGAAGCCGAGAAAGTACAGCAACACGGCGATCGTGCGTCGGCGCAAGTCGCGTCGCTACGGTCAGCTGAAGATTCACTAGTCGCCCCTGACGCATCCAGCACACAACTGCAGCAGCACGGTAACTGAAGGCAAGCCATGGGACGTTCGCTTAAAAAGGGCCCGTTCGTCGATCCGAAGCTCTACCAGAAGGTGGACGCTCAGGAGCAAGCGGGAACCAAGAATCCGATCAAGACCTGGGCGCGCCGTTGCACCATCGTGCCGGAGTTCGTCGGTCATACGTTCATGGTGCATAACGGCAAGTTGCACATCAAGGTATTCGTCACCGAAGACATGGTCGGGCACAAGCTCGGCGAGTTTTCCCCGACCCGGACGTTCCGCGGTCACGGCGGGAAGACGAAGAAGGTCGAAAGGTAGTCTGGTCAGATAGTCGTCGTTCGCCCCCGCGAAAGGCGACCAACCAAGCCGACAAAGAAATCCGAGTCATGCCATACCACGCCATTTATCGCAACATTCGCATCAGCGCCCGCAAGGTGCGCCCGATCGCGGATTTGATTCGCGGCAAGTTCGCGGATGAAGCGCTCGACATCCTCAAGTACCAGCCGCAGCGCGGTGCGCGGCTGCTGGAGAAGGTGTTGAAGAGCGCCTTGGGGAACGCCGAGGACCGTCACGAGCGCCGCGTGGATGAGTTGGTCGTCGTCGACGCTCGCGTCGATGCGGGGCCGATGTTCAAGCGGATTCGTCCGCGAGCACGCGGCATGGCGTTTCAGATCAAGAAGCGGACCGCGCACATCCGTGTGGCAGTCGATCGTTTGGACAACTCCTAGTCATTCCTTCCGAGTCATTGCCTGAGATCGGCGATTTAAGCCGGAGCCAAGAATATGGGTCAAAAGGTCAATCCAGTCGGATTTCGCACCGGCATCATGTGCGGGTGGAAGAGCCGCTGGTATGCGTCCAAGAAGGAATTCGCCGGTCTGTTGGTGGAAGACCACAAGATCCGCAAGTTCGTGAAGGGTCGCAAGGAGAAGTTCGGCAAGCCGATGTATCCAGCGATCTCGAAGATTGAGATCGAGCGGACGCGGGACGAGGTGAAGGTGGTGTTGTTCTCGGCTCGGCCGGGCATCATCATCGGACGCAAGGGAGAGAAGGTCGAAGAGTTGCAGAACGAACTGCAACGCCTGGTCGGCCGACGCATCAACATCAAGATCGAGGAAATCAATCGTCCCGAAATTCAGGCGCAACTGGTCGCCGAGGATATCGCGGAGCAGTTGGCCAAGCGGTCCAGCTTCCGCCGGACGATGAAGCGCTCGATTGAGCAGAGCATGGAAGCGGGCGCCAAGGGCATCAAGGTGCAATTGGCGGGTCGCTTGGGCGGGTCGGAAATGTCCCGCCGCGAGAAGCAGATCGCCGGAGCGATGCCACTGTCGACGCTCCGCGCGAAGATTGACTACGGTTTCACTGAAGCAAAGACCGCACAGGGACACATCGGAGTCCAGGTGTGGATCAATCAAGGCATGTACGAAGAGGGTGAGATCTATGGCGCTGATGCCCAAGAGGGTCAAGCACCGAAAAAGCCAAAGAGGACGTATAAGAGGTGACGCGACTCGCGGCAACCGCGTCGTCTTCGGCGATTTCGGTTTGCAAGCGATGCAGGGCGGTTGGCTCAGCGCCTCGACCATCGAGGCAGGGCGTATCGCCGCGGCGCAATACCTCCGCAACGAAGGCCGCTTGTTTATTCGCGTGTTTCCGCACAAGTCGATCAGCTCCATTCCGCTCGAAACCCGCATGGGCAAGGGCAAAGGCGAGCCAGAGTATTGGGCGGCCGTGATCAAGCCGGGGACGGTGCTGTACGAGATCGGCGGCGTTTCGGAAGAAGCGGCGCGGATCTGTATGCGTCGCCTCGCGCACAAGATGCCAGTCGCGGTTCGCTTCCTCAAGCGTCGGTCGGGGTAGGACATGAGCAAAGCCAGCGAACTTCGAGAAATGAGCGACGAGCAGCTCGGGCTGACTCTCAAGGAAGCGGCGGAAACGCTGTTTCACTTGCGGATCAAGGCCCAGACGGAGCGGCTCGATACGCCCAGCGAATTGCAGAAAAATCGGCGCCTGATGGCCCGCGTGAAGACCATTCTTCGCGAACGTGAATTGAAGACAGCCGCCACGTAGTGCCAAGTCACGGCGTGATCCGGCGACGATAGCTGACCAAGACGGACGATAGAGCCATGCCCAAGCGAGTGTCAATCGGAATCGTGACGAGCGACAAGGCGTCGAAGACGCGCCGCGTGGAAATTCCGCGCCTGGTGCGTCACGCCAAGTACGGCAAGTTTTTGCACCGCCGCACCGTGTGCCACGTGCATGACGAGAACAACGACGCCAAGCTGGGTGACACGGTCGAGATCGTCGAGAGCCAGCCGCGGTCGAAGCTGAAGCGCTGGGAATTGGTCCGCGTCGTCAGCCGCAGCCAGGTGGTGGACATCGCCGCGATGCGGGCTCGCATCCGAGCCAAGGAAGCGGAAGCGACGCAACGGGCGGAAGTGTAAGGGGCGAGTGATGAGTGATGAGTGATGAGTGATGAGTGATGAGTGATGAGTATTTGAAATTCATCACTCATCACTCCGCACTCATCACTTGGATCGAGAACGAATCGAATTCCTTGTGGACATCGACAGTTAGGTGAGTTGCCATGATTCAGATGCAAACCAGACTCAACGTGGCGGATAATTCCGGCGCGAAAGAGGTGATGTGCATCAAGGTGCTGGGCGGCACCCGCCGGCGTTGGGCCGGATTGGGCGACGTCATCATTTGCAGCGTGAAGAGCGTCATCCCCGGCGGCAACGTCAAAAAGGGCGACGTGGTCCGCGGCGTAGTGGTGCGTTGTCGGAAGCCAACGCGACGGATCGACGGCAGCTATGTGCGATTCGATACGAATGCCATGGTGCTGATCGACAATGACAAAAACCCGAAGGGCACCCGCATCTTCGGCGCCGTGGCTCGTGAGTTGCGGGAGATCGGAAGAGC
>JALHLM010000364.1 GCA_022844585.1 Pirellulales bacterium
AGACGCATCGTTTCGGCGAGGGTATCGAGGAGCTGGACTGGCCGCTGTTAATGACGTTTGTTCAAGACTTGCGGGACGGAGAGAAGCTCCGTATCAAGGTGGCGAATCGAGATCCTGTAGTGATCGAGCCGTACATTTCCACGGATGAGTTTTACCCGGAGCGTGGCTTCGTCTTCACGAACGAGAAGTTCACCATTCAGGCGACGTCTTTTAGCGAGGCGTTGGGCTATGGCTTGACGGAAACCTGGAAGCAGTCGACGCGCGTGTACAGGTTTATCAGGCAGTTGATCTACCAACGCGTGTCGGTCAAAGGCGCCGGCGGGCCGATCACGATCGCCCAAGGCGCGTTCTACCTGGCCGGCAAGGGGGCGAGTCCGTTTTTGATTTTCCTCGTGGCGCTCAGCGCCAACCTGGCGGTCATTAACTTTCTGCCGATCCCGGTGCTCGACGGCGGGCATTTCGTGTTCCTGACGTTGGAAGGCCTGCGCGGCAAACCGGTCAGCGAGAAGGTGTTTATCGGCTTTACGTATGCCGGACTGGCCTTCCTGTTGATGGTGATGGGCTTTGTGCTTTGGCTTGATGTCTCGCGCATGGTTTCCTGATGCGTTGGCGGGAGTTGCTTGGCCCGGCGGCGGAGAACGTCCGGGCCGTACTGTTCGATGCGGTCGGCACGTTGATCACGCCGACCACGCCGGTCGCCGAGGTTTATCACGACTTCGGCCGCCGGCACGGTTCACGGCTCGAAGCCAAGGCAATCGCTGCCCGTTTTCCGGCCGCCCTGCGCGCTGCGGATGTTTGCCAGGGACGCAGCGACGAGCGCATTGAATTCGACCGCTGGCGGGCTGTCGTCGCGCATGTTTTTGATGATCTGTCCAAGACGGAGCCGCTGTTTCAGGAACTTTGGACGCACTTCGCCAGGCCCGATAGCTGGCAGCTCGTTCCTCGGTCTGTCGAGTTGCTGGAAGGCCTGATTGCGGGTGAGTACGTCGTTGGCGTCGCTTCGAATTTCGATGCGCGACTGCGGACGGTTCTGAGCGGTCCGAACCGCGTGCCTGCGGCGGTGAAGCCTTTCATTTCGTCCGACTTGGGTTGGCAGAAGCCTCACCTGGGCTACTTCCGCAGTGTGGAACGGGCGCTGGGATTGTCCCCTCAAGAAATTTTGCTGGTCGGCGACGACTGGGACAACGACGTCTGCGGCGGACGGAGTGCCGGATGGCAGGCCATCTGGGTCTCACCGAAGACGTCCGCCGACACTCCGCGCGTCGCCTCGTTGGCGGAGTTGGCCGAATGATCTTGACCCGTCGCGGGGCATTCAGGAGACTTTCGCGGCCTGGGGGAACCATGCGCGCCCGTGGATGGGTTCTCCGAATCAAAACATTCGGCCGCCAAGGATGGCGGAGACCGTTCAGCAACAGGAGTATTGCGATGTCCCAGCGTCATTGGCTGGCCGTGAGTCTGATGTGCACCGCGGCGTTGTTCGGTTGCGGCGATTCGAGCGCGCCGACGACCGAGGCGGCGGATTCTTCCACGATCGAAGCGGAAGGCGCCGTCGAAGCCTCGTCGGGCGAGACCGCCACCGGCGATGCCGCGGCCGGGCCGAAGCAAGCGCTGAACGATTTTCTCCGGGCGGTCAAAGCCGGTGACGACGAAGGCGCCGCGGCGATGTTGACGACTGTGGCGCGGCAGAAGACGTCTGAAATGGGTTTGAACGTCGCCCCGCCGGGCAGCGACACCGCCACGTTCAAGATCAACCAGGTAGAAATGAAGGGGAGCAACGGCGCCTACGTCGCCTGCGCCTGGACCGAGACCGACGCCGAGGGGAATCAATCGACTGACGAAGTCGTGTGGGTGATGGCCCGCGAGGAAGCCGGCTGGCGGATTGCCGGGATGGTGGCGAAGGTGTTTCCCGATATGGCCGCGATTGTCTTCAATTTCGAAAACCCGGAAGACATGATCCGGAAGCAGGAATCGGCCCAGAAGGAAATGGAGCGCCGCGCGGCGTTGGCGCTGGGCGAATTGACTGGAAATCCCCCCGAAGGTGGCGATCAAAATGCTGCCGAAACGCCTCCTGCCAGCGACGGAACGGCGACTTCCGCGGGCCGGCCGCGCCGCTAGCGATTGCTGCAAGCGCTTATTTTATAACTAGTTGCGCCACTTTTCGAAGTAACCGAAGTGGCCTGGAGACCCCGTCCCACGGGGTCTTTTTTTTTGCGCGCTTTTTTTTCACCACATGTGTTGATTGTGTCCTACAGTTGAGCGAAGAGTCGTTGCAGTAAACCCAGAATGCCTGGTCGACCCAGAGGTCACACGTTACCAGGCAGCCGGTTGACAGCATGACTCGAAATGCTAACCTAGCGACCTAGCCTGTGCAGTCGTTACGTCTTGCTTAACCCTCAAGGGCAATGCCTGAGAGCGTTCATCAAGCGTCGGCGGCGGCATCGGCTCGAGGTGGACTCTCCCAGTTTGTGTTGGTCGTCCGGATAAGGGGGAGCGGGAAGCATCTCGGACGGCCGACGCGTTTCCAATACCCCTTCGGTACGGTACCTGTTGTTTTTGGAGGATTCGAGGATGAATCGTGCATTGGTTCTTGGCATCGCGATTTTCTGCGCGGTGGTGGGCCTGACCCTGGTGGGCGGGACCAGCAAGGCGGTCGCCGGTCACGGCTGTGGTTGCTCGTGCGACGGCGGATGCAGCGCCTGTGATGGCGGCTGCAGCAGCTCGTGTGACGGTGGCTGCCACAGCAGCTGCCACGGCGGTCTGTTCTCCGGTCGTTGCCACGGCCGTTGCCATGGTCGTTGCCACGGTCGCTGCCATGGTCGTTGCCATGGTCGTTGCCACGGCCGCTGCCATGGTCGCTGCAATGGTTGCAACGGCTGCAATGGCGGATGCGACGGCGGTTGCAATGGTGGCTGCGATGGCGGTTGCCACGGTGAAGTGACGGAAGAAGCTGCTCCGGCGGACGCTGCTCCGGCCGAAGAAGCCGCTCCGGCCGCCCCGGAAGCTCGCGTGCGCGGCCTGCGCAGCGGCGCGTTCCGTAGCTAACTTCGAACCGATCGACCGGCCTTCCCCGCGAATGGCCGGCAAACATCGGAACTCGCATAAAGAGCCGGGCCCTGTCAAAAGGGCCTGGCTTTTTTGTTGCGCCCCGGGGTGGCGGCGCGGAGCAGTAGGCGGGGTTGGGAATGACGAATTTCTAAATCTGAATGTCGAATCAAACCTGAATGACGAATGTCGAATTGCCGATTGACCGAACAGCGGCCAAGGGCGGTTCGTCATTCAGATTTCGGATTTGATTCGACATTCAGATTTACAAATTAGTCATTCCCCACTGCGCTTTATAGCGTTGCTGTGCGTTAGCGCGACGGCGCGGCTTTTCATGAAACGGCCCGTGTCGCTGCGTCGATGCTAGCAAGGTCGCGTCCGGCTTGCCGAATCCTCCCGCTCGGCACGCGCGTGGCGTGGTTCCTTCGCTGGCTTGCTTATGCCTGACTCCTCGCAGCCTGCCGCTCGGACGATTTCCGACGCTGCGCGAACGACGATCAGCTTTTTGCTGTTTGTGCATTTGTTCGCACTTGGCGTGGCGATTCTGTCCAACACCAGTCCGCTGCCGGAGCCCGGCGAAGCGGCCCTGCCGGATCTCAAGCGGCAGTTGCGGCAGGTGCCGGGCATTGTGCCGTATTTGCTCGCTTTGAACATGGACTACGGGTACATCGGCGGCGATCGCTACCAGGGGGCCGACTACCACCTAACGCATTACACGCCGTGGGATTTGCCCTACCGGATCGAGTTGACGCTCAATCTGCCCGATGGCGGCGGCGAAACGACGGTCGTGATTCCGAATGAAACGCTGCAGCCGCGGCTGCGGCGATTGCGCTACCAGATGTTGGCCTCGCGGACCGCACGGCTCGAAGGATACGACGGGCCCGATGTGCAGATTCCGTATGCCGTCGCCACGCACTACGTGAATTTGTACAAGGCGACTGGGGGACGGCTGCGCTGCCTGGCGGAGTTCGAGCGGCCGATGTTGGATCTGAACAACGTCAATCCCGCGGTGGCGCAGGAGCTTCCGGCGCTGCCGACGAATACGGTGCTTGATCTCTATGTGCTCGTCGCGAATGGCAAGGTCTCGCTGTTGAATGCGGAGTCGGCCCGCGACGCGGCGGCGCCGTCGGCGACGTCCAACGGCGCGGCGGGCGACGTGACAACGCCCCCTGTGACGCCTGACATGACCGTGCGGCCCGACGTTCAATAGTACGCGGAGCAGAGGGCGCGATGCGCAACGCAATTCTGAGATACTTCCACCAGTTTCTCTCCGGCGAGGCCTGGAACCAGTTCTGGTATGAAGCCCGGGATCCGCGGGTAATTTCGCTGATGCGAATCGGCGTCGGCGCGATCGCGCTGTTTGCACTGCTCTGCTATACGCCGGACTTGATCAAGTTCTTCGGGCCATCGGGTTTGTTGCCGACGAATACGGTGCGCGCGGTGATGTTTGCCGAAGAGGCGACGGCGGAAACGCCGGCGTATTTGTACGGCAACTTCTTGATGTCGTTCAACTACCTTGCCTGGTTCGAAAACGAACCGGCGATGTTGTGGGGCGCGCACGGCGTCGGTATCGCCATCTTGCTCGCGTTTGTCGTGGGATTGAAGACCCGGGTGACGTCGGTGCTGGCGCTGATCGTCACGTTGACCTACATCCATCGCGGGCAGGTGCTCAATGCGCAATTAGAGCCCATCGTTTCGATGGTGATGGCCTATTTGTGCCTGGGGCCATGCGGCGCGTATTACTCGGTGGATCGCTGTCTACAACTGCGCAAGCAACCGCTCGCCAAAGTCGAGCCGAGCATTGGTGCGAACATCGCCACGCGGTTGTTGCAGATTCACCTCTCGGCGATCTACGTGATGATGGCGTTCGGGAAGCTGGTCCGACTCGGCGTAGCCGACGGAGCCGTGTGGTGGAGCGGCGACGCGGTGTGGTGGTTGATCGCCAAGCCAGGAGGAAGTCTCATCGATTTGACCTGGCTGCACTCGCATCCGTACATGATCGACGCCTGGACGCAGGCGATCGTGTTCTTCGAGTTGGGCTTTGGGATCTTCGTCTGGAAGCGCTGGGCGCGGCCGGCGTTGCTCGTGCTGGCCGTGCCGATGTGGCTGAGCCTGGCCGTGCTGACGGGGTTAATCCCGTGGTGCCTGATGATGCTGGTGGCGAACCTGGCGTTTGTGCGTCCGGATGATTGCTGCGACAGCCTACCGGCGTAGACGGCCGTCGCGCAAAGATTTTTCGAGTTCGCGAACTCTTCCCGCGTGATTCGCGTACCGAGGGGGGATACAATCTCGGGTTGGCACGCGTCGCCCCGAGAACCTTTCATCGCCGCCCTTGGCAGGAGCGCCCTAGCGATGTTGCGCTGGTTTGGCGAATTGGATCGCGTTCTGCGCGGCGACGCCACGCGCATGGAGTGCCTCGAAGAGGGAACGATCCGCATTCCGCTCTTCGGCCTGAGCGTCATCTCCATCCTGCTGGCGATGGTCTTTGGGGCGTGCATGGGCAGCTTCGCGCTGACCGTCGACTGGCAGGAGCGCTATTGGCAGACGATCGCCGCGACGCTGAAAATGCCGGTGCTGTTTGCCGCGACGTTGGTGGTGACGTTCCCGTCGCTCTACGTGTTTAACGCGCTCGTCGGCTCGCGGCTGCGGCTATCGGAAGTGCTCCGCCTGGTCGTGTCGGCCCTGGCCGTATGTATGGCGGTATTGTCCTCGTTGGGTCCGATTGTCGCCTTTTTTTCCGTGACCAGCGTCAGCTACCAGTTCATTGTGTTGTTGAATGTTATCGTTTGCGCGGTGTCCGGGTTTCTCGGTCTGTCATTCTTGATGCAGACTCTGAATCGGCTCAGTGTCGCCGCCGGGCAGGTCCGCGAACGCGAATCGACAGCGCCAAAGCCGGCTCCGCAGGCGCCGGCCGCGGCTGACCAAGGTTCGGCCAGCGACGATGCAGACGATGTGATGATGGTGGAACTCGTTCTGCCGGCGCCGGGCGCGTTGGGTCCCCTGGATCGACTGCCGGGCCAGTTGCTCGGCGCTCACGTGCGCAAGGTGTTTGTCGTGTGGATCGCGGTGTTCGGGCTGGTGGGCGCGCAAATGAGTTGGCTGTTGCGGCCGTTCATCGGAGATCCGGACGCGCCGTTCGCCTGGTTTCGTCCCCGCGGTTCGAGCTTTTTCGAAGCGGTGTTTCATTTACTATGGTCGCTGCTGGTGGGAAATCCGTAGTCGGACGCCTCGAACGCGTGGTGGACGACGTACTCCGGCGTCGGATTCCGGGCGCCGGACGACAGGCCGCCGGGACGACGCGCCGGTTGTCGTTGCTGCTGCTGTGCCTGGCGATGGGCTACGGTGCCTGCATGGGGAGTTTCGGCGGAGAAGCGTATCCGCGCGCCTG